>NZ_LZMG01000195.1:0-3659 GCF_001673615.1 Mycobacterium sp. 1245499.0 | reverse complement strand
CGACGTGCTGAGGATGACGTGCTCGATGCCCGCCGCGGCGACCCGCGACAGCAGATGGGTCAGGAACGGCAATCCGGCGGTGGGCAGCATCGGCTTGGGCGCCGACAACGTCAGCGGCCGCAGCCGGGTGCCCTTGCCCCCGACCAGGATCACCACATCGACTTGCGGACCCCCCACCAGATCAGCCACCTCAGTGTCGCCCTTCTAGGAGTTTCTGCCGCCCGGCCGCGCGCAGCGCGCTGCGCACCATCAGGCGCGACCGCACCGCCAGCGAGGCGCGCAGCGTCCAGCGCAGCGGAGCGCGCAACCAGCCGGAATGCCGGTCGGCGAGAAAGAGATACGTGCTCTTGTGGTGCGCGGCCAGGTGGTTGGCCGGGTCCCCGCCGGTGGAGTGGCCCTTGTGGTGCAGCACCTCGGCCGACGGCACGTAGACGGAAAGCCAGCCGGCCTTGCCCAGCCGGTCGCCCAGGTCGACATCCTCCATGTACATGAAGTAGCGCTCGTCGAACCCGCCGATCTGGCCGAACGCCGACCGGCGCACCAGCAGGCACGAGCCCGACAGCCAGCCCACCGGCCGCTCGCTGGGCTCGAGGCGCTCCTGGCGGTAGGCCGCCGACCACGGATTGGTCTTCCAGAACGGCCCGACGACGGCGTGCATGCCGCCGCGGATCAGGCTGGGCAGGTGGCGCGCCGACGGGTACACCGACCCGTCGGGATCGCGGACCAGCGGCCCCAGCGCGCCGGCGCGCGGCCAGCGCGCCGCGGCGTCGAGCAGCGCGTCGATGCTGCCCGGTCCCCACTGCACGTCGGGGTTGGCGACGATAACCCAGTCGCCGTCGCGGTCCAGCTGCGCGACGGCCCGATTCACCGCGGTCCCGTAGCCGAGGTTGGCGCCGGTGTGGAACAGCCGCACGTTGGGGTAGCGATCGACGGCCGCCTGCGGGGTGCCGTCGGTGGAGCCGTTGTCGGCCAGCAGCACGCACACCTCGCGCTCGGTGGCCAGCGACAGCGAGGCCAGGAAGCGCTCCAGGTGTGGGCCCGGTGAGTAGGTCACCGTCACGACCGGCAGGACGTCAGTCACGCGTAGAGGGTACCGGCCGCTCGGCCCCGCCATCGCCATCCGTGCCTGCGCGGGCGGCGGCCAGCGCCGCGGCAAGCGCGGGGCGCCAGGGCCGCAGCGGCCGCAGGCCCGCCGCGACGGACTGGCCGCTGCCCAGCGCGGTGTAAGGGGGCCGGGGGGCCGGCCGCGGGAACTGTGCGGTGGTGACGGGGCGCACCCGCGCCGGGTCGGCACCGCATTCCTCGAAGACCGCGCGGGCCTGCTCGAACCGCGAGCAGGCGCCCTCGTTGGCGGCGTGCAGGATCGGGCCCGGCACGCGATCGTCGACGATCTGCAACAGCGCGGCGGCCAGGTCGCCGACGTAGGTCGGCGAGCCGGTCTGGTCGTCGACCACGTCGACCGGGCCGTCGCCGGCGGCCAGGCGGCGCATCACCGCGACGAAGTCCTTGCCGGTGCCGCCGGTGTAGACCCAGGCGGTGCGGACGACGACCGCCTCGGGCAGCGCCGCGAGCACGGCCCGCTCCCCCGCGACCTTGCTGCGGGCGTAGACGCTTTGCGGCGCGGTCTGATCGGTGGGCTCGTACGGCCGGGGCGCGGCACCGCCGAAATCCCCGTTGAACACGTAGTCGGTGGAGACGTGGATCAGCCGGGCGCCTGCCTTCGCGCAGGCCGCGGCTATGTGGCCGGGGCCGGTCTCGTTGACCGCGAACGCGCCGGCCTCGTCGCTCTCGGCGCCGTCGACGTCGGTGTAGGCCGCGCAGTTGATGACGACGTCGCCGCGCTGCACGATCCGTTGCGCGGCGGCGGGATCGGTGATGTCCCACTGCGACGACGTCAGCGCCAGCGCGTCGCGGCCCTGAGTCGCCGCCAACGAGGTCAAATAGCCGCCCAGCTGCCCACCGGCGCCGGCAATCACGATCCTGGCTGACATGGTTTTCAGTTTGGCATGGCCCGAAACGCCGGGACGAAGGCCGGGGCGCGCGGGCGCCGGCTACCCGTGAAGCTCCTGTGTCGCAAGTAATGTAGTGGGATGCCTGTGCAACGTGTGGTTCGTGTGATTGCCACCGCGCTGACGCTCGCGGTCGTCCTCGGCACCGGGATCGCGTGGACCAATGTGCGGTCCTTCGAAGACGGCATCTTTCACATGTCCGCGCCCTCGCTGGGCAAGGGCGGCGACGACGGCGCGATCGACATCCTGCTGGTCGGCCTCGACAGCCGCACCGACGCGCACGGCAACCCGTTGACCCAGGAGGAGCTGGACACGCTCAAGGCCGGCGACGAGGAAGCCACCAACACCGACACGATCATCCTGATCCGCATCCCTAACAACGGGAAGTCGGCCACCGCGATCTCGATCCCGCGCGACTCCTACGTCGCCGCCCCGGGCCTGGGCAAGACCAAGATCAACGGCGTCTACGGCCAGACCCGGGAGGCCAAGCGCGCCGCGCTGGTCAGGGCCGGCGACTCCGCCGCCGACGCGGCCGCCCAGGGCACCGAGGCCGGCCGCGAGGCGCTGATCAAGACCGTCGCCGACCTCACCGGCGTCACCGTCGACCACTACGCCGAGATCGGCCTGCTGGGCTTCTCGCTGATCACCGACGCCCTCGGCGGCGTCGACGTCTGCCTCAAAGAGCCGGTGTTCGAACCGCTTTCGGGCGCCGACTTCCCCGCCGGCCCGCAACGACTCAGCGGCCCCGAAGCGCTCAGCTTCGTGCGTCAGCGCCACGAGCTGCCGCGCGGCGACCTAGACCGGGTGGTGCGCCAGCAGGTGGTGATGGCCTCGCTGGCCCACCGGGTCATCTCCGGGCAGACGCTGTCCAGCCCCAGCACGGTCAAGCGGCTGGAGGCCGCCGTCCAGCGCTCGGTGGTGATCTCCGCCGGTTGGGACGTCATGGATTTCGTGCAACAGATGCAGAAGCTGGCCGGTGGCAACGTCGCATTCGCCACCATCCCGGTGCTCGACGGCGCCGGCTGGAGCGACGACGGCATGCAGAGCGTGGTGCGGCTGGACCCGCATCAGGTCGCTGACTGGGTCGGCGGCCTGCTGCACGAGCAGGAACAGGGCAAGACCGAGGAGATCGCCTACACCCCGGCCAAGACCACCGCCAGCGTCGTCAATGACACCGACATCAACGGCTTGGCCGCGGCGGTGTCCGACGTGTTGAGCGCCAAGGGTTTTGCACCCGGAACGGTGGGCAACAACGACGGCGGGCACGTCAAGACCAGCCAGGTGCGCGCCGCCAAGAGCGACGACCTGGGGGCCAAGGAGATCTCCAAGGAACTGGGTGGGCTGCCGGTGGTCGCCGACACCTCGCTGGCGCCGGGCGCGGTGCGGGTGGTGCTGGCCAACGACTACAGCGGTCCGGGCTCGGGCCTGTCCGGCGACGCGACGATCATGCCCGCCAAGGTGTCGACCGCCGGTGCGGTGACGACCGACCCTAAGGCTCCGGCGCCATCGCCGATCCTGACCGCCGGTTCCGACAAGCCCGAGTGCATAAACTGACGACCTGTGCCGCAATCGATCACGCTGAGCGGGGCCATCCTCGATCCGCTGCTGCGGGCCGATCCGGTGGGACCGCGCATCACCTACTACGACGAC
>NZ_LZMG01000194.1:0-23762 GCF_001673615.1 Mycobacterium sp. 1245499.0 | reverse complement strand
CCCGCTCCGGCGCCCACTCCGCCGCGGCCGCCCGCATGGTGTCGACACCGTCGACATGGGGACCGGGATTGATCAGCCCCTCGTCGAAGAGCGTGTGCGCGACGGCCAACAACAGCGCCGCGTCGGTTCCGGGCACGATTGGCAGCCACTCGTCGGCGCGCGCGGCGGTCAGGGTGCGCACGGGGTCGATCACAATCACCTTGCCGCGCTTGCGAATCCCGTCGATCAGGCCCATCACGTTGGGTGCGGCCAACAGTGAACCCTGCGATGCCGCCGGGTTGGCGCCCATGATCACCAGCAGGTCGGTGCGTTCGATGTCGGGCACCGGGAAGTTCCACCACAGCCCGTACATCAGATGCGACGACAGGTTCTTCGGCCATTGGTCGACCGTCCCCGGCGAATAGGTGACCGGCATGCCCGACATCCCCATCAGCACGCCGGCATAGCGGGCCAGCGAGAACGAGTGCGCCAGCGGGTTGCCGGTGTAGGCGGTCACCGCGCCGATGCCGTACTTCTCGATCACCGGGGTCAGCAACTCGGTGCAACGGCGAAACGCCGCGTCCCAGCTGACTTCCCGCCACTGGCCGTCGACCTTGATCATCGGCGCGCGGATGCGGTCCGGATCGTCGTGCAGCGCCGCAAGCGAGGTGCCCTTCGGGCACAGATGCCCGCGGCTCCACACGTCGTCACGGTTGCCGCGAATGCCGGTGACGTGGCCGTCCTTGACGTCAATCGCCAAGCCGCACATGGCTTCACACAACGGACACGTGCGCAGGTGGGTACCGTCCTCGCCGGGTTTCATCCACCCACTGTATTCCGCTACCGCGGGTAGCGGAAGTGGAGAATGTGCGGGGTCAGGCCGTCCAGGGCCCGATGCCACCGACCCTGTCGATGCGGATGTGGGTGAGGTAGCCGGGCGGCGCGTTGTCCGGCGGAAACTTCGCGTTCGGATCACCCAGCACCGGGTTGAGCTCCGTCAGCAGTTCGGGGGCGCCGCCCTCGGTGATCCGGGCGGTGCCCGCGATGGACAGGTAGGGCCGCATCCCCTGCCCCGCAGCGTCCAGCGACACGATCGTCACGGCCACCCGGGGATCCCTGCGCACGTTGCGGACCTTCTTGTGTTCCGAAAGGTGGGCGCTGACGAGTTCGTCACCGTCCGGTGTCGACCGCAGCGCAACCCAGACCACGCTCACCTGGGGGCTGCCATCCGGATTGATCGTGACCAGGGTCGCGTCGGCGCCCTTGCCGATGAGGCCTCGCGCGGCATCATTGAGCTTCATGCGTGGTTCTACACCCAGGCGCGGAGTTTCATTCCCAGTCGGCTGCTCACACGCGGCGGCCCGGCCACGCCTGTGACCGGGCCACCCTCAGACGTCGCTACTGTTCGGCTTTTTGCCGAGCCTCGTTGATATCGGCGGCCTTGCGGGCGCTCTCGGCCTCGGCCTCTTTCTGGGCCGCCTCACGCTGCGCGTCGGCCTTGTCCTGCTGGGCCTGGCCCTCGCGCCTCAGGTCGTCACGGCCGGCGACCGCGCCGGCGACTTCCTTGACCTTGCCCTTGATGCCCTCGACGATGCCCTCGACGGCCTCCGCGGGACCACTCTTGTCCGACATGCGTTCTCCCTCCATGGCGTGCACGCGCCCGTGTCGTGCAATCGACTCCCTTATTGCCCAACGGGCGGATTCTCGAAACTTCGGCCAGACCGTGCAATACGCCTACGCTGTTGACCCAGAAGGGTCGGCGGGGCGAGGAGTCGTGACGGTGCAGATGTGGGAACTGGTCGCCCGCGAGCGGATTCGGGATACCCTGGCGCGCTACAACTGGTCCGGCGACGCCGGCCGCCTCGACGACCTGGCGGCGACGTTCTGCGCCGACGGCGTCCTCGAGATCCGGGGTTTCGAGCCACTGCACGGGCGGTCGGACATCGCGGCCTTCCTGGGCGGCGTCACGGGCCGGATCGCCGTCGACACCGACGTCAAACCGATTGTGCGCCATAACGTCGCAAACGTGTTGTTCACCGAGGTGACACCCGACCGCGCCCGGGTCGACTGCTACTTCACCGTGGTCACCCACATCGGCCTGGACCACTACGGCCGGTACCGCGACATCCTGGTTCCCGACGGTGGCGCCTGGCTGATCAAGCACCGCAAGGTCTCGACCGACTGGGCGGCTCCCGACTCCGCAATGGCCCGCCAGCCCTAGCGGCACCGCGATCGCTGGCCCCGCGAAACCTGTTGTTCGCGTGACGTTTCCGCGCCACGACCACCGAGAAAGGATCGACCATGGGGACATCCGACACCGACCGGGCCGTGGCCTACCTGCTGGTTCGGCTGACCATCGGGGCCAGCCTGTTCGGCCACGGCCTGGTCCGGTTGCCGAAGCTGGGCGCGTTTCACGCCCAGCTGATGAGTGAGTTCACGAAGTCGATGCTGCCCGCCGTCGCGGTCTCGGGATGCGGTTACGCGCTGCCGTTCGCGGAGCTGACCATCGGAGCGCTGTTGCTGGCCGGTGTGCTGACCCGGACGGCCGCCATCGCCGGCGCACTGGTGATGGTCGGTCTGGTCCTGGGCGCCACGTCGATCGAGCACTTCAACGTGATCGGCGACCAACTCGTGCACGCGCTCTTTCTCGTCGGCGTGATTGCGTTCCGCGGGCACAACCGCTACTCCGTCGACCACCTGCTCACCGCCCGCCAGTCGACCAGCGCATAATCTCCACGCCCGTCGGCGCGCCGGGCGCCCGCGGTGGCGATTTCGTTAAATGTCTTGACGAAATGTTTGCCCCAAGCCCCTCAACGGCTACAGCTAGAAGTCACACACCAAAAGATTGCGGTCTCCCGATTGAGCGCGCTTGCGGAGCTCCGGTAATGACCGTGGGTCAGGTGACCAGCGGTCATGGCCGCACAACCGAGACGAGCAACGATGCAACGACTCAGCGGATTGGACGCGTTCTTTCTGCACCTGGAATCGCCGACGCAGCCTTTGAATGTTTGCTGCGTGCTGGAGTTGGACCCGTCGACGATGCCCGGCGGCTACACCTTTGATCGCTTCAGTGCGGCGCTGCGCGAGCGGCTTGATGCGGTGCCCGAATTCCGCCTCAAGCTGGCCGACAACCAACTGAACCTCGACCACCCCGTGTGGGTCGACGACGACCGGTTCGACACGGCTCGCCACCTGCACCGCGTGGCCCTGCCGTCGCCGGGAGGCCCGAAAGAATTAGCGGACATCTGCGGCCACATCGCCGGCCTGCCGCTCGATCGCGACCGGCCGCTGTGGGAGATGTGGGTGATCGAAGGCCTGCACGGCACGGACGCACTGTCCGTCGTCCTCAAGGTCCACCACGCGGTGGTCGACGGCGTGGGCGGCGCCCACCTGCTCTCGCAGTTGTGCAGCGACGTGCCCGACGCCCCGCCGCCGGAACCGGCCGAGCGCGCCGGCGCGGCGAATCCACTACAGATCGCCGCGAGCGGGCTGATCGGGGCGGCGTTGCGGCCGTGGCGGCTGGCCCGACTCCTGCCGGCCACGGCGCTGACCGTGGCGGAGACGGTGCTGCGCGCCCGCGGCGGCGGCCAGACGATGGCGGCCCCGTTCGCGGCGCCGCCGACCGCGTTCAACGGCTCGTTCACCCGGCGCCGCAACGTGGCGCTGACCAACGTGGACCTCGAGGACGTCAAAACCGTCAAAAACCGGTTCGGGGTCACCGTCAACGACGTCGTGACGGCGCTGTGCGCCGGGGCGTTACGGCAGTACTTCCAAGACCGCGACGCGCTGTCCGACGTCCCCCTGGTCGCGAGCGTGCCGGTGTCGGTGCGCGGCAAGTCCACCCGCACGGGCCGCAACCAGATGACCTGGATGCTCTGCCGCCTCGAAACCCACGTCGACGACCCCGTACAACGGCTGGCGAGCATCGCCGAGGGAAACGCCGCGGCGAAGGACCACTCCGCGGCGCTGGGCCCGACGCTGCTGCACGACTGGACGCAAGTGGCCGGGCAGACCCTGTTCGGTGCGGCCCGACGGCTGCTGCCGCGACTCCCCCTGCCCGAGAACCCGCCGCACAACCTGGTGCTGTCGAACGTCGCCGGCCCGCAAGAACAGCTCTACTTCCTGGGGTGCCGCCTCGACGCGATGTATCCGCTCGGCCCGATCATCGCCGGCGCCGCGCTGAACATCACGGTGATGTCGCTCAACGGCCGGCTGGGCATCGGCATCATCTCCTGCCCGGACCTGGTTCCGGACCTTTGGGACCTCGCCGATGCGTTTCCCGCCGCGCTCAAAGAGCTGCTGAGTTGCGGCGAGCCGGCCTGATCTGCCCGGTCTGATCTGCCCGGTCAGCGGAACCCCGTCCATCCTCGCCGCCGCGGCATGGCAGGGTGACATCCGTGGCAGACACTTCGGAACCGACGAGCGTCGCGGCGCACGACCTGCGCGAAATCAGCACTGACAAGGGCGCTTTGCGCTACTACGACACCGGCGGATCCCATTCGGGGCCGGCGCTGCTGTTCCTGCACGGCTCCGGCCCCGGTGTCACCGGCTGGCGCAACTTCCGCGGCGTGCTGCCCGCCTTCGCCGAGCGGTTCCGCTGCCTGATCCTGGAATTCCCCGGCTTCGGGGTCAGCGACGACTTCGGCGGCCACCCGATGGTCACCGCCTTCGGCACGGTGGCGCCCTTCCTGGACGCGCTCGGCGTGGACAAGGTGCACATCGTCGGCAACTCGATGGGTGGTGGCGTCGGCATCAACTTCGCGACCCACAATCCGGACCGCGTCGGCCGGCTGGTGACCATCGGCGGGATCGGCACCAACATCTTCAGTCCCAGTCCCAGCGAAGGCATTCGGCTGCTGCAGGAATTCGTCGAGGACCCCACGCGGCAGCGGCTGGTCGACTGGCTCAAGTCGATGGTCTACGACCAGGCGCTGGTCACCGACGAGCTGATCGAGGAACGCTGGCAGCTGGCCACCGACGCGGACACCCTGGCCGCGGCGCGACGCATGTACGGCAAGGCGGCATTCGCCGGGATGAACGCCGCGCTGAACGCCTCCGACCGGCCGCTACCGTGGGCGACGATGCACAAGCTCACCGCGCCCACGCTGCTGACCTGGGGCCGCGACGACAGGGTGAGCCCGCCGGACATGGCGCTGATCCCGATGCGCACCATCCCCAACGCGGAGCTGCACATCTTCCCCAACTCCGGGCACTGGGCCATGATCGAGGCCAAGGCGGCGTTCGAAAGCACCGTGCTGGCTTTTCTTTCGCGCGGCTAGCCAGTTCTTATCGCTGGGTGGCTCCGGCGTCGACGGGCAGGACGATCGCGGTGATGTAACGGGCCTCGTCCGAGGCCAGAAACAGCGCGGCGTTGGCCACGTCCACCGCGTCCACCCAGGGCACCGCGAGCATGTTCATCGAGCGGGCCGCCTCGGCGAATTCCGCGCGGGTGGGGGGCCGGTCCAAGTCGGGCCGGAATGCGGCGCCCACCACGTCATTGTGGATCATGGGCGTGTCGACGTTGGTCGGGCTGATGCAGTTGACCCGAACGTTGTGCGGCGCAAGCTCATTGGCCAGGCTGCGCATCATGCCGATCACGCCGTGCTTGGCGGCGGTGTAATGCGCGACGCCGACCAGCCCGCGCAGGCCCGCGATGGAACTCGTCAGGGTCATCGAACCCGCCCCGCGCGCGATCAGGTGCGGCGCGGTCGCGCGGCAGGTGTGCCATACCCCGGTCAGGTTGACGTCGAGCATTGTGCGCCAGGCGTTTTCGTCGAGCTCGACCGCCATGCCGCGGGAGGTGATGCCCGCGGTCGCGCAGACCGCGTCGAGACCACCGAACCGCTCGGCCCCGCGGTCGGTGGCGGCCTGCACACCGGCGAGGTCTCGCACGTCGACGATCTCGGTGTGCGCGAGCCCGCCGGCATCGCGCACCAGCGACGCCGTGGTGTCGAGGTCGGCGGGGGTGCTGTGCGGGATACGCACGGTGTCGACCGGGCCACACACGTCGAGCGCCACGATGTTCGCACCCTCCTGCGCGAACCGCACCGCCTGCGCGCGGCCGATCCCGCGCGCCGCTCCGGTGACCAGGGCGACCTTGCCGTGCAGTCGCCCGCCGCGCGTGGCGCTCACGTCGTCTTCTGCGTCAGGCCGGCGTCGACCACCAGCTGCGTGCCGGTGACGTAGCGGGCCGCGTCCGAGGCCAAAAACAGCACGGCGTTGGCGATGTCGACGGGCTCGACCCACGGCACCGGCAGCAGGTTGCGCGCCTGCAGCACCTCGGCCGCGTCGGCCGCCGTCGGGTTGTCCAGGTCCGGCCGGAGCCGCCGAAAAGTGGCCTCGTTGAGCACCATTGGGGTGGCCACCGGGCCGGGGTGCACGGTGTTGACCCGGATGCCGCGCGGCCCGAGCTCGTTCGCGAGGGTGCGCGCCAATCCCACCACCGCGTGCTTGCTGGCGGTGTAGTGGGCGGTGTTGGGCAGGCCGCGCAGGCCGCTGGTGGAGCTGATGACGACCACCGAGCCGCCGCGATCACCCAGGTGCGGCACGCTCGCCCGGACGGTATGCCACACGCCGGTGAGGTTGATGTCGAGCGTGCGCTGCCAGACCTGGGGGTCCAGTTCCCACGACGGTGCGCCGGGCAGGTGGACCCCGGCGTTGGCGACGACGACGTCGAGCCGGCCCAACGCGGCCACGCCGGCGTCGATGGCGGCCGTCATCGCTTCGAGCTCGCTGACGTCGGCCAGGCCGGTTACGCACCGCCGGCCGCGGTCGTCGACTCGGCTTGCCGTAGCGCGCAACTCGTCGGCCGCCGCGGGCGCGTCGAGCGCGATCACGTCGGCACCCTCGTCGGCGAACCGCTCACAGTGCACCCGGCCGGTCCCCTTGGCCGCACCGGTGACCACCACAACCTTGTCCAGCAACCCCGTCATCGTTCGATTAGATCGAAGCCGCGATAGCCGGCGCCGGCGACCTCGGCGCAGATGTCGTTGTATGTCGCGAAGCCCCCGGTGAACAGCATGAAGCCGCGCGGCTTTCCCGGCACGTTGGCGCCCATGTACCAGGAGTTGGCCTTGGTGAACAGCGTGGTCTCGGCCCGGCGGGCGCATTCGGCGCCCCACTCGTCCACGCTGTCCACGGTGGCTTCCAGCGCGGCGTAACCGTGCCGGTCCAGGTGGATGATGGCCTCCGCGATCCAGTTCACCTGGGCCTCGGCGTGCAGCACCATGTTCGCCAGCACGGCGGGTGCCCCCGGACCCGAGACCAAAAACAGGTTGGGGAAGCCGTCGACGCCCAGCCCCAGATAGGTGCGGGGTCCGTGCGCCCAATCGTCTCGCAGGGCGGTGCCGCGCCGGCCGACGATGTCGATCTTGCCCAGCGCCCCGGTCATCGCGTCGAAACCCGTTGCCAGCACGATCATGTCGACGTCGTAATGGGCTTCGGTGTTATCGGCCCCGGCGGTGTTGATGCCGGTGGCGTCGACGGATTCGATCGGGGTGGCCCGGACACTGATCAGCGACACGTTCGCCCGGTTGAAGGTCTGAAAATAGTTGCTGTCGGTGCAGATTCGTTTGGTGCCGATCGGGTGGTCGGTGGGAATCAGCAGGTCGGCGACCGCCGGATCGTCGATGACGGCCCGGACCTTCTCCTCGTAGAACCTGCGGGCCTCGTCGTTGGCCTCCAGGTCGGTCAGCTGGTCCGGGAACGTCTTGGAGAACAGCACGCCGCCTTGCTGCCAACGCTTTTCGAACGCCGCACGCCGCTCCTCGGCGGTGAACTGCATCGTCGGCCTGGGGGCGGTGATGTGCGGCGAGCCACCGCCGCTGCGCCACGACAGCGCACGCCGCTGCGCGTAACCGGCCTTGATCTCGTCGAGCTCGGCGGCGGACAGGGGCCTGTTGCCGGCCGGGACGCTGTAGTTGGGGGTGCGCTGGAAGACGTAGAGGTGGGCGGCGGACTCGGCGATGACCGGAATCGACTGAATGCCGGAGGATCCCGTGCCGATGACCGCCACCCGTTTGCCGGTGAAGTCGACGGGCCGGTGCGGCCACCGCGCGGTGTGGTAAAGCTCGCCGGCGAAGGTGTCCAGGCCGGGGAAGTCCGGGGTCAGCGCGGCCGACAGCGGACCCGTCGCCATCACCACGAACCGCGCCGAAAAACATTGTCCCGCATCGGTGGTGACCGTCCAGCGCAACGCCGCCTCGTCGAGGTGCGCCGACACCACGCGGGTGCGCAACGCGATGTCGCGGCGCAGGTCGAGCTTGTCGGCGACCCAGTTCAGGTACGCCAGGATCTCGGCCTGGGTGGCATACCGTTCGGTCCAGTTCCACTCCTGCTGGAGTTCGTCGGAGAACGAGTAGCAGTAGTCGACGCTCTCGACGTCGCAACGCGCTCCCGGATACCGGTTGTGGTACCAGGTGCCGCCCAGTTCGGGCGCGGCCTCCAGCACCCGCACCGACAGGCCCTGCCCGCGCAGTTTGTGCAGCGCGTACAGGCCGGCGAACCCCGCGCCGACCACGACGACGTCGAGGGACCGCGCGCCGGGAACGTTCACAACGAGTCACCGTAGGGCCTCGGCCGGCGCGGCCCGCGCGGCCTCCCGGTCACCGGACGCTTGCGGCGAGTTTTCCCGGCCACCGGGCGTGGGTGGCCGGCGGCGAGGTTCGCGTCGAATTCCGACGCCCTTGGTGTCCGCTCATCGGGATTTCCTTTGGGACGGGCCTCGACTGCGGTAGACCATTACTTAGCCCCCACACGTGCTTAGCCCACACACGTAAGGACAACGATATGAGCGAGCGGGTACTCGACCGGGTAGTGGCCATGGCGGACCAGTTGCGCGACCAGGCCGCCGAAGCCGAACGCATCGGGCGGCTCACCGACGACACCGTCAAGCTGATGAAGGGCGCCGGCCTGATCCGGCTGCTGCAGACCAAGCAATATCAGGGCTTCGAGGTGCACCCGCGCGAGTTCGCCGAGACGACGATGGCCACCGCGGCACTGGATCCGGCGGCCGGCTGGATCGTGGGCGTCGTCGGCGTGCACCCCTACCAGTTGGCGTACGCGGACCCGAAAGTCGCCGCCGAGATCTGGGCCGACGACGTCGACACCTGGATGGCCTCCCCCTACGCGCCGCAGGGCGTGGCCAAACCCGTCGACGGCGGTTACGTCTTCAACGGGCGCTGGCAGTTCAGCTCGGGCACCGACCACTGCGACTGGATCATCCTGGGGGCAATGCTCGGCGACGAGAAGGGCATCCCGCTGATGCCACCGCAGATGCTGCACATGATCTTGCCCCGCAAGGACTACGAGATAGTCGACGATTCGTGGAACGTGGTGGGGCTGCGCGGGACCGGCTCCAAGGACGTCATCGTCAAGGACGCGTTTGTGCCCAGCTACCGGACCATGGACGCGACCAAGGTGATGGACGGCACCGCCCAGCGCGAGGCCGGCATGACCGAACCCCTCTACCTGATGCCGTGGTCGACGATGTTCCCGCTGGGCATCTCCGCGGCCACCATCGGGATCGCGGAGGGTGCACTCGCCGCGCATCTGGATTATCAGCGCGAACGGGTCGGCGCCACCGGCACCGCAATTAAGGACGACCCCTACGTCATGCACGCCATCGGCGAGGCGGCCGCCGACATCAACGCGGCGCGTCAGGAGCTGCTGGCCAACGCCGACCGCATCTACGACATGGTCGCGGCCGGCAAGGAGGTGTCCTTCGCCGATCGGGCGGCCGGGCGCCGCACGCAGGTGCGCGCGGTGTGGCGTGCGGTGTCGGCGGTCGACGAGATCTTCGCCCGCTCGGGCGGCAACGCGGCGCGGATGGACAAGCCGCTGCAACGATATTGGCGTGACGTGCACGTCGGCCAGATGCACGCCATCCATGTCCCGGGCACCACCTATCACGCGGCGGCGCTGAGCTCGATCGGCATCGACCCGCCCGAGGGTCCGCTGCGGGCCCTGATCTAGGAGCATTAGTGAGCGACCTGAAAAGCCTTGGCTACATCACCATTTCGACCAATGACATCGACCGCTGGCGGCAGTTCGCCTTCGGCGTGCTGGGGTTCGCCGAAGGTAAGGGCCCCGATCCTTCGGCGCTGTACCTGCGGATGGACGAGCGGGCGGCCCGGCTCATCGTGGTGCCCGGTGAGACCGACCGGGTGCTGACCGTCGGCTGGGAAGTGCGCGACCACCCGGCCCTGCAGCGCGTGCAGGCCACCCTCGACGGCGCAGGCGTCGCGTACAAGCAGCTGTCCCCCGACGACGCCGAGGCGCGCCGGGTCGAAGAGGTGATCACCTTCGAAGATCCCGCCGGCACCACGCTGGAGGTGTTCCACGGAGCGGTGCTCGACCACAGCCCGGTCGTCACGCCGTTCGGCGCGAAGTTCGTTACCGGTGATCAGGGCATGGGCCACGTGGTGGTGCCGGCCACCGACCCCAACGGGCTGTTCGACTTCTACACCGAGGTCCTCGGGTTCCGGGCCCGTGGCGCGTTCCGGGTGCCGTTGCCCAAAGAGTTTGGGCCCGTGCGGGTTCGGTTCCTCGGCATCAACGAGCGACACCACAGCCTGGCGATCGTGCCGGCCGCACACCAGCGCGACCCACGCCTGGTCCACATCATGGTGGAGGTCGACACCCTCGACGCCGTCGGGCAGGCGCTGGACCGGGTCAACGCCGAGGGATTCCAGCTGTCGTCCACCCTGGGGCGACACACCAACGACAAGATGGTCTCGTTCTACGTCCGCGCACCCGGTGACTGGGACATCGAATTCGGCACCGACGGGATGCGGGTCGACGAAACCTATTACACCGCAGAGGAAATCACCGCCGACAGCTACTGGGGCCACCAGTGGGTCGGCGAAATGCCCGCGGCCATGCGGCTGTGACGCCCGACTCCGACGTGACGCCGGTCGCGGCGTCGAAGATCACCTCGTGGGACGCCGAGGCCGACGTCGTCATCGCCGGCTACGGGGTCGCCGGTGCGGCCGCGGCGGTGGAAGCGGCCCGGTCCGGCGCCGACGTCCTGGTGCTCGAGCGCACCGGCTCCTGGGGCGGGGCGGCGTCGATGGCCGGCGGCTTCATCTATCTCGGCGGCGGTACCCCGATCCAAACGGCTTGCGGTTTCCCCGATTCCGTCGACAACATGGCGGCATTCCTCAACGTCGCGATGGGCCCCGGCGCCGACGAGAACAGGATCGCCGACTACTGCGCGGGCAGCGTCGCCCACTTCGACTGGCTGGTCGGCTGCGGCGTGCCGTTCAAGGCGGAATTCTTCTCCGAGCCCGGCTGGGAACCGATGGGCGATCAGGGGCTGATGTACAGCGGCGGCGAAAATTCCTTTCCGTTCAACACCATCGCCACCCCCGCGCCGCGCGGGCACGTCCCGCAGATGCAGAACAAGAAGCAGGGCGAGGCCAGCGCCGGCTACATGCTGATGAAGCCCCTCGTCGAAACCGCCACTGCCGCAAGCGCACGCGCGCTGTACGACGTGCGGGTGCAGCGGCTGATCACCGAGTCCGACGGCCGAGTGGTCGGCATCCGGGCCCGCCGGTATGGCACCGAGATGAGCATCCGGGCGCGCAACGGCGTGGTGCTCGCGACGGGCAGCTTCGCCTACAACGACGCGATGGTGGCGCGCTACGCGCCGCGGATCGCCGGGCGCCCGGCTGCCTCGATCGAGCAGCATGACGGGCAGGCGATCCGGATGGCGCAGGCGCTCGGCGCCGATCTGGCGCACATGGACGCCACCGAGGTCGCGATCTTCATCGACCCGCAGCAGTTGGTGCGCGGCCTCCTGGTCAACGGGCGGGGCCAGCGTTACGTCGCCGAGGACACGTACCCGGGCCGGATCGGCCAGCTGACTCTCTATCAGCAGGACAACGTCGCCTATCTCATCATCGACGGCGATGCGCAGGAGGAGGCGATGGCCTCGTGGTCGCCGAAGTTCATGCTGCGCCCGCCGACGTGGGTGGCCGACACCGTCGCCGACCTGGAAACCGAGATGGGGCTGCCGCCGGGGTCGCTGCAGGCGACCGTGGCCGCCTACAACGCGGGCGCCGCGCGCGGCGAGGATCCGCTGCTGCACAAGAAGCCGGAGTGGATCAAGCCGATCGGCTCCCCCGTCGGCGCGGTCGATCTGCGGGAGAACACCGGCGGTTTCACGCTGGGCGGGCTGGCCACCACGCTGGACGCCGAGGTGCTCCATGTCAGCGGCGCGCCCATCCCGGGCCTCTTCGCCGCCGGCCGGTGCACGGCCGGGCTGGCCGCCTGGGGCTACGCCAGCGGCGTCTCGCTGGGTGACGGCAGCTTCTACGGCCGGCGCGCCGGGCGCTCGGCCGCCAAAGGCTGAGTCTTCTGCGCCTGGCGGGCCGCGCGCTCGATACGTTCATGCAGCGCAGCCCAATACGGGCCGTCGACGTCGGGAAGGCCGGAGCGGCCCGGCTGTGACCCGGCTTGGTTGTCGACGAGTTCGCGAACGATGTCAGCGTGGCCCGCGTGGCGGGCGGTCTCGGCGAGCATGTGCACGAGGACTCGCCCGAGCGTCACCGAGCGCCGGTCTTCGGGCCAGCCGGGCGCGACACCGGGATGCTCGAGGTCAAGTGCCGCAATGGTGCGATCGGAGTGCGCGCACGCCCGCCGGTACAGATCGACGATGTCACCCCGGCTCTCGTCGGGCGCCGCCCACATGTCGACCGTGGGCTCTGCCGGGCGGCTCAGCCACAGCGGAGGACGCGGGAAAGGCCGGGCGAACACATCGCCGAAATAGCCGATCTCGCAGCCGGTCAGGTGCTTGACCAAGCCCAGCAGGTTGGTGCCGTGCGGGGTCATCGGTCTGCGGACGTCGTATTCGGACAGTCCGTCGAGCTTCCAGACCACCGCCGCACGCGCGTCGCGCAGCTGTCGATGCAAGTCATCCTTGAGACCGATCACGGTGCGCTTCGGCCCGAGGACGCGCGCGTGCGCACCTTGGTCAGCGCGGCGGTGGCGGCCGCGGTGGCGGCCGCGGCGGCGGCAATGGCGCTGTTGATGGAGATTTCGCCGCGCATGCCCGGCGCGGAGACCATGTCGCCGACCAGGTACACGCCGTCGCCGCGGTAGACGGCCGGCCGGTCGCGCCAGGTCTGGCCGGGCAGGTCCAGGGCGCCGGTGCGGCCCTTGGCGATGGCGGTGCGGTGAAAGGTGGTGCGCTCGCGCCAGTTCGGCAGCGCTTGGTCGGCGAGGCCTTCCAGTCGCCGGTGCGCGTCCGCGTGTGACTCGCCGGCGCGGACGGGCATCTGCAGTTGGTAGAGCGCCTCTTCGGCGGGCGCCACCGAATCGTCCTGCATGCTATAGCTCTCGTGGAAGCCGCCCTCGTCGAGATCGAAGATCAGATTGGTGTCCTTGCGGCCGGCCTTGACGGCGATGTCGAGCAGCGCGGCGTGTCCGCTTGTCCAACTGAGACTTTCGTCCCCCAGCAGGGAGCGCGCCGCGGCGATGTCGGTGGCCACGATGACCGGGCCGCCAGCGGGCAAGGTGTCGATGCGCGCCGCGGTCTGCACCGCGACGCCGAGTTCCTTCGCGCGGTCGGCCATCCTGTCGATGACGGTTTGCCAGCCGCCACGAACCCAGCGCACCGCGGGCGGGTTGGGGCCGAGGACCCGTTGGAACAGCGTCCACACAAACGCCGCCGAAAGTTGGCCGGTGTCAGCGTGATAGGTGACGACGCTGATCGCGTTGGCCATCTGGGTGGCCGTCTTTTCGCCCCACCGCCCGCTGGCCCAGGTGTGGAAGTCGACGTCGACGGGCGCGGTGAGCCATTTGCGCGATTGCGGGCGCAGCATCGGTAGCGGCGGCAGCGCACGGATGCGCCCGTCGGCGCGAAAGTGCAGCAGTGCGGCCATGGCGACCGGACCGGGCCACCCGAGGCGTTTGACGAAGCCGCGCTTTTTCAGCCACTTGTAGTGCGGACCATCGGCGTAGAACACGTGCGCACCGTCGTGGGCGACATAGGGCGGCGGTGTGGCACGGCCGCGGCCACCCAGGCGATCGTGCGCTTCGTAAAGCCGCACCGGGACACCGGCTTCCGCGCATGCGATGGCGGCGGTCAGGCCGCCGAGACCACCGCCGATCACGCTGATGTGGCTACCCATCGTTGTTCCTTTCTTCGGGGTTGGGCGTCGGATCCGACCACTGCAGTCGGGCAGCGATCATTTCCGCGGTGGAACGCAGGTATCGCTCCTCGTCGATGGCGGCCGGGTGTTCACCGCCGAACGTGTCGCGGATCAGCCAGTAATGCGCGACCGCGCTGAGCACCACGACGGCGGCGGCGTCCCAGTCGTGTGCGCCGTGGTCCGGCCCGGCCAGTTCGGCCAACCCGCGGGAGATCACCGACAGCACCTGCAGGTACTCGTTGCGGCGGAACACCTCGAGGACCTCCGGGGAGGCCGAGGTGTCGCGCAACAGGATCCGGGTGACGTCGCGGTTGTGGTCCAGCCGGCCCAACCCCACCCGGCAGAGCAGCACGAGCCTGTCGACCAGCCCGGCACCGGAGCCCACCTGGTCGAGCAATTCCAGTACCGAGAAGCCGGGCTCGAAGAACGGCGCCCACTGGTCGCGATCGGCGAGGGTCTCGCCGATGGCCTCATAGAGCAGTTGGTCCTTGGAGCGAAAGTGCCGGTACAGCGCGCCCGAGCCCGGCGACAGCCCGGCGGCCTGTTCGATCTGGGCGATCGTGGTGGCCGCGAACCCGCGTTGCCCGAACAGGCGCAGCGCTTCGGCGATGATCCGCTGTCGCGACGTGACGGGCACCGCGCCTCCCAACAAGTAAGTGCTTACTTGCAGTAAAGCAGCAGCCGGCACCGGCCGCAAGACGCGATGGTGGCTCAGGCGTGCGGCAGCCGGTCGAAAACGGCGAGGATCAGGACGTGGGTGGCGTTGATGAGTTGCGCCCGGCGGCGCCGGCGATCCTGCAGGAGCCAGAGCGTGGCGGCGGTGGTAATGGCGCCGATGATTTCCTCGGCGATGATGGCCCGCTGCGCCTTGGGCAGTGTGGTCTTGGTGAAGGCGGCGGCCGCCAAAGTCTCCACCGAGGCGGCGAACCGCTGGGTTTGCGCGGCCCAGGCGGCATCCACCGCGGGGCTTACGCCGAGGATCTCCAGCAGGGTGATCCGCGCCCGCCGCTGGTCGGCGTCGATGGCTTCGAAATAGCCTGTCAGCGCCGCCCGTAACTGAACGTCGAGGGTGTCCGCCGGCGCCTGGGCGACGGCGCTCACCATGGCCTGGTGTATTTCCTCGGCGCATCGCTGGTAGCAGGCGAGCAACAGTGTCTCGCTGTCGGGAAACGATTCGTAGAAGTACCGCTTCGACAGCCCGGCGCTGGCGCAGACCTGGTCGACCGTCGCGGCGCGGTAGCCGACCGTGCCGAACACGTCCACGGCGGCCTCGATGAGGCGCGTGCGCCGCTGCTCGGCCCGTTGGCCGGGGGTGGATCCTCGATACGTTCGCGACGGCTGCACTACCCGATATTGACACACGCGGGTTCCCGATCCGGGTTGTTGAGGTGCTCGTTGGCGGCATGGTCATCGGGCCGTGAGGATGGCCTTGATGGCGTTTCCGTGGCAGTGCTCGCGCAGGGCGTCCGGAGCGTCGTCGAACGAGGCGGTGAGCGTGGTGACCAGCTCGGGTCGCAGCTTTCCCGCGGCCATGAGTTCGAGCACCGAAGGCATGACGGCGCGGACGTGACTGCGACCGATGTGCAACGTCACGTTGCGCACGTAGCAGGCGGCCAGGGGCACGCTGGCGCGCCGGTGCAGCGACCAGACGCAGGTGCAGATGCCGTCGGGCGCGGTGTGACGAAGTACCTGCCGGAGCCCGCTCGGGGTGCCGGTGGCGTCGACGGTCAGCGCGGCGGTCGGCCACTCGCGGGGGTGCCGCGGATCCAGCGCATGGAAACCCAGTTGCTCGGCGCGATCGCGGACGGCCGCACGGCCGTCGACGATGTGAATTCTGCGCGCGCCCAACGCCTGAGCGATCAGTCCGGTACACAGCACCGCGCTGGAGGTCATCGGCTCACGGCTGCCCATGCGGCCCACGATGAGCGTCTCGGCGTCGGGATCGGCGGCCAGCAGGCCGGGTAGGTGTGGCGCGACTTGCCGGTAGGCGTCGCAGACGTTGTCCCCCACCCCGGCCGCGGCGGCCGGCTCGACGCCGTCGGGCAAGGCCACGAGCATCGCATCGGCGAAGGGAACGGCCATCAGGTCGGCCAACGCGCCGCCCCAAAGGCCACCGGAGATGCCGAACCCGTACATCGACGCCGGGGGAACCGACAGGCAGCTGCCGGTGTGGCCACGCCGGCAGGCGGAGCAGCGCCCGCAGCTGATCTGGAACGGCACCACCACCCGGTCGCCGATCCGAACGGAGGTCACCTCGTCCCCCACGTCGACCACTTCGGCCACGCATTCGTGGCCGAGGTGCAGCGGCAGCGGAAATGGGGTGCGGCCCAGCATCATTGCCCGGTCCACGTCGCAGGTCGCCACGGCGATCGGTCGCACGATCGCGGCCTGCGGGCCGGGCAGGGCGGGGCTGGGCAGCGACCGCCAGCGCAGCGCGCCGCCGGGGTAGGCGACGAGCCCGCGCATGCGTTGCCGGCTCGCCCGGCGGCGCCCGCCGCTCCCCCGGCCCAGTTGCTTGATCCGCATCTTGGTGTCGCGGTGCAGCGGCAGGCGCGCGGCCGACAGCGCGTCGGGACTCAGCAGCCTGGCGTAGTGGCCCAGCGCCGTGCGGGCCCGAACGAGATCGGTGTTCATCCTTGGTCCTCCAAGACCTGCGCCAGCCGTGTGCGCAATTGACGTTCCAGTGGCGGGGTCGACAGCAGCGGCTTCGCCCAGCGGGCCATCGCCACCCAGCGGGGCATGGCAACCCGGGCAGCCCGCCGCTGCACCGCGTCGGCGAGCTTTTCCCCACAGTCATCCGCCGACAGCGTCCGCCTGAGCGGACGCGGAAGTGTGGCCAGCATGGCGGCGAAGCCGGCAGAATCGGACATGGCACGCCGGAATAGTGGGGTGTCGACCCACGACATATGGGCCGAGCCGACATCGACGCCGCGCCAAGCCATCTCGAGTCGCAATGCGTTGGCGAACTGCTCCGCACCTGCCTTGCTCGCCGTGTATGCGGCCAGACCTGGAGCAGCGACGAAGGACGCAACCGACGCGACCACCAGTACGTACCCTTTTGCGCTGACGAGTGCGGGCAATGCGGCGCCGACGGTGTTGAACAGGCCGATGAGATTGATGTCGACGACTTGGCGGAACTGCGCCGGCTGCATGTCGAGCACCGGCGTCCAGGAACCCACGCCGGCGTTGGCCACGACGGCATCAAGGCGACCGAACTGCCGAATGCCGGCATCGACCGCCGTTCGCATGGCGTCGGGATCGCGAACATCGCCTTGCACAACCAGGCTTCGGCCGGGCCCGAATTCGCCTGCCAACGCTTGCAGTGCGGGCCCATCGACGTCCACGAGAAGAAGCCGTGCGCCACGGCGGTACAGCGCGCGCGCCGTGCTCGCGCCGATTCCGCTGCCGGCCCCGGTGACCAACACCGCCTTGTCGACAACCACGACGGGCCTCCTTCGGGAACGGAACGGTTCCAGTTTTGTATCAGGAACGGCGCCGTGTCAATATCTGCCAAACAGGTTGTTCGAACGCGGCTTTGCACCGCCATTTCGCATACGTGCGCGGAACGCGGTTGGCGTCCCGGCAGGACATGCATCCCACCGATTGGGCCATGCGCGCGTCGCACGGTTGATCGCCTCAGCCGCAGTGACGACAGTTGGTGGCGGCGGCGTTCAATCAATCAAACGTTCCGCCACTGGTTGTGCTCACCATGACGAAGGCGGCCCGCTGATGAGTGTTTTTCGCGTCGAAGCCGGCGACGGGGA
Organism: Mycobacterium sp. 1245499.0; assembly: GCF_001673615.1. Taxonomy (NCBI): domain Bacteria; kingdom Bacillati; phylum Actinomycetota; class Actinomycetes; order Mycobacteriales; family Mycobacteriaceae; genus Mycobacterium; species Mycobacterium sp. 1245499.0. Next base: position 5,866 of record NZ_LZMG01000194.1, on the reverse strand, counting down.
GGCGGTACTGCTGCTGCATGGCTATCCCCAGAGCGCATCGTGCTGGCGTCACCAGATCCCGGCGTTGGCCCAAAGGCACCGCGTCGTCGCCGTCGACTGGCCGGGCTTCGGGCGCTCCGATCCGCCCGACACGCCCGCGACATATGAGAACGAGGTAGGACGGCTCGATTGTCTCGTCGATTCGCTGGGACTGCGGCAATTCAATCTGGTCGCTCACGACTACGGCGCGTTCCTCGGTTTGGGTTATGTGCTGCGCCACCCGCAAAAAGTCATGCGCCTGGCGGTGCTGAACTCACGCGCGCACAGCGTCTTTCGACCGATGTTCTATCGTTTCCTGCTTCAACAACGCTGGGCCGTGACTCATGCTCCCGGCGTCGTGCGCAACCTTCCGCTACGGCGGCTGCATCACGTTGCGTTGCGCCCGTATCGCCGGCTCGGGTGCTTCGACGACGCCCTCGAAGCCGAGTATCTGGCATGGATGGACACGCCGCCCGGGCGGCAAACGTTCGTTGATTTTTTCCGCGATTACCGGGTGCCCGCGGTGCCCGAATTGGCCGCCGGGTTGGAGCGGATCCAATGTCCGACGGCGATCATCTGGGGCGACAGGGATCGCACTATTCCCTTTGCGACCGGCCGAGAACTTGCGGAGCGAATTCCGGCGGCGACCCTGACCCGCATTGCCGGCGCGGACCACTTCGTCATGGAGGAGCGGCCCGACGAAGTCACGGCAGCGCTACTGGACCTGCTGGCCCGCCCCTGCCGGGCATCCCGGGATCCGGCTGCGACGGACCTATGGTAGCCGCTTGCATTACATACATACTGCATGTATCTTCGGGCGTACGTCATGGATTGGACTTACAGCGCAACCGCGGCGGGGATGTCCACGGTCTAATGCGTTGCAGCCCAGGCTATTCCCGTATGCCAAAGGAGCAAAGTCATGGCACCTAGCACCCAGCGCCATAAGGTGATGTTCCCCAGCGCCGACGGCCAATGCGCCGCCTGGCACTACCCGGGCGAGAACGGGGCGTGCGTGGTCATGGCTGCCGGACTGGCCGTCACCAAGGAACCCGGGACCGATCGTCTGGCCAAGCGCTTCCAAGACGCCGGCTACCACGTGCTCGCCTTCGATTACCGTTGCCTCGGCGAAAGCAGCGGCACGTCAAGGCAACTAGTGCGTTTCCGCGACCAGTTGGCCGACTACCACGCCGCCGTGGACTTCGCCGCAACGCTGTCGGGCGTGGACCGCGACAAGTTGGCCATATGGGGGTTCTCGGCTTCCGGCGGGCACGCACTCGTCATAGCCGCACGTCATCCCCGCGTTGCCGCAGCGATAGCGCACGCACCCGCGGTCGACGGCCTCCATGCCATGCGTAACGCGTTGCGGTACATGACACCTCAGGCGTTCACCAGGTTGATCAGCCGCGCCACTGTCGACACCGTCGGTGGAATGTTTGGGCGCCAGCCCCTGCTCGTTCCGCTGGCTGGTGAGCGCGGCGCCGTGGCGGCGTTGACCACACCGGATTCGCGAAACTACGTCCGAGCGCTCAACCCCGGAAACCGCTACCCCGAATGGCGCCAAGCGGTGGCCGCGCGGTCGGCGGTACGCATCGGCTTCTACCGGCCCGGCCGACACGCCAAGCACATTCGGTGTCCGCTGCTCGTTGTCGCCTATAGCGATGACGGCGTGGCTCCGCCCGGACCGGCAATCCATGTGGCGCAACGGGCCTCCCGCGGCCAGCTCGCCCTGTTACCCGGTGGTCACTACGCGGCATTTCTCGACGGCGAGGAGGAGGCCGTGCAGGCCATGCTCTCCTTCCTGGCCCGCGCGTTGTCGCGCCCCAGGCTTACGCGCGATGCGGCGCCCCGTTCCATTCCGCGAACGTAAGCCCGCTGCGACTTTCGGCCCGGGTTTCCGCGGTGGGCTTACGCTCGCGGGCTCGAGGTATGTGACGCGGACCACCTTCATGTGCTACAACTATCTTCCTAATAGGAATATGCCAGCCAGGAGGCTCAGTGTCAGCGCCCGCCGAAACCCCCACCGCGGTCATCGACCGCATCACGCTTGTCCTGGACGCATTCGACGGACCCGGGCGCCTCACGCTGGCCCAGATCGTCCGGCGCACCGGCCTGCCCCGCTCGTCGGCGCACCGAATGCTCGAACGTCTGGTGCAGCTGCGCTGGCTGCGCCGCAGCGGCCGCGACTACGAGCTGGGCATGCGCCTGGTCGAGTTGGGCTCGCTCGCCGTGCATCAGGACCGCCTGGTGCGCGCAGCCGCCCCGCTGCTGGGTGAATTGCACCGCGCGACCGGGTTGGTCGTGCATTTGGCGGTCCTCGACGGATCCGACGTCGTCTACCTCGACAAGATCGGCGATTCGCCGCTGGCGCCAATCCCCACCCGGGTCGGCGGCCGCCAGCCCGCGCACTGCACCGCCGTCGGCAAGGCGATGCTGGCGTACCGCGAGGAGGACGCCCCGGTGGACTTGCGGGTCCGCAGCACCAAGTACTCGATCGCCACCGGCGCGCAGCTGGCGGTCGAACTGTCCCGGGTGCGCGCGCACGGCGTCGCCTTCGAGCGCGAGGAATCTCTGCTCGGATTCGGTTGTGTGGCGGCGCCCATCGGCAATCCGGGTGAAGCCGTCGCGGCGGTGTCGGTGTGCGGTCCGATGAACCGGATGACGTTCGACCAGCGATTGATCGCCCCGGTCCGGATGACCGCGATGGGCATCTGGCGCCACGCCGAGGACGGCCCGCAGCGCGTCGCGCCCACCCTGCAACCCCTTCGTCCGCTGCGTCTCGCGCCGCGCCCCGCGTTGCAATACGCGTGAGGCTCGACCCGCAGATCGCCCCGATCATCGAGCAACTGGATAGTGGGTTCCCACCGGTTCACCAGATGAGCGGCGCCGAGGCCCGAGCGCTGATCCGGTCCAGGTTGGTGCCACCGGCGCGGCCCGAACCGGTCGCCGAGGTCACCGATCGCTCGATCGAGGGTCAGGGCGGCCCCATCCCCGTGCGCAGCTACCGGCCCGAGGCGGCGGGGCCACTGCCCGTCGTCGTGTATGCGCACGGCGGCGGGTTCGTGTTTTGCGACCTGGACAGCCACGACGACCTGTGCCGAAGCCTGGCCAATCTTGTTCCCGCCGTGGTGGTTTCGGTTGGCTATCGGTTGGCCCCGGAAAACGCCTGGCCGGCGGCGGCCGAGGACGTGTACGCCGCGACGTGCTGGGCCTATGACAACGCCGCCGCACTTGGGTCCGATCCCGGGCGTCTGGTCGTGGGTGGCGACAGCGCCGGCGGCAATCTGGCCGCGGTGGCCACGGTCATCTCTCGCGACCGCGGCGGCCCGATGCCGGCAGCCCAGCTGCTGATCTACCCGGTGATCGCGGCCGATTTCGACACCGAGTCCTACCGGCTTTTCGGCCAGGGCTACTACAACCCGAAGCCGGCACTGCGGTGGTACTGGGATTGCTATGTGCCGTCGAGCGAAGACCGCGCGCATCCCTACGCCACACCGCTGAACGCCGACCTACGCGGACTACCGCCCGCCGTGCTGGTGGTCGCCGGCCACGACCCGCTGCGCGACGAAGGATTGGCCTTCGGCGCCGCGCTCGAGGCGGCCGGCGTCCCCACCCGGGAATTGCGGTACGAGGGCGGCATCCACGGGTTCATGACGATGCCGATGCTCGACCTCGCGCACCGGGCGCGCAACGAAGCCGCCGCAGCGCTGGCCGATCTGCTGCGGCGGTAACGCGCCGGCTTCGACGGTTGACCGGAGGTTCCCGGTGGTCGGGAGCCGGCCCCGCTGCGTCCCCCGGGTGTCATACGGTCGGCTGATGGCCGACGGCGAAGTCTTCGTGATCGACCGGGTAGTGACCCGGCCCGGATGCGCTCGCCGATTCGTCGACGCCTACCTCGCCGACTACGCCCCCGGCGCGCGGGCACGGGGGATGACGCTGCGCGACATCCTGGTGAGCCCGCCGATCTGGTTCGACGACGACGCCAACGTCATCACGGCGACCTGGACCCTGCCCGGCGCCCGGGCATGGTGGGAGATGACGTGGAAAGGCCGGCCGGATCCAACGCTGGGCGAATGGTGGTCGCGCATCGACGAATTGGTCACCGAGCGGTCCCGGATCTGCGCCGCGAGGGCCGACGACGTCGACGGGCTGTGCGATGTATAACCTCACGCGACTGATCGACGTCGCCGAGGCCGATCGCGACCGGATCCTCGAGGCGCTGCGCACGGCCGCCCGTGCGACGACGCCGCTGAGCTCGGTGGTGCAACCGACACTGCCCGGCTCGCGCAACGGAGGCGACATCCTGGTGCATCTGCGATTCGCGACCGAAGCCCAATGTTACTGCGCAACAGAGGCTTTCGCTAGCGTGCTGGCCGATCCCGCGGTGGGTCGGGTCAACGGCGTCGACTACGGGGGCACGCCCACCCGCTGCGGCGAGCAGGGTGGCACGGTCTACCGGGCGCTGCTGCTGCGCGTGCAGCCGGACACACCCGATGCCACCCTCGCCCAATTCGAGCGCGAGCTGTCTTCGATGCCGCGCTATCTACCCGCGATCCGTGCCTGGCAGCTGAGCCGGGTATCCGCCTCGCACGGAGCGTCTTGCTGGACACACGTGTTCGAGCAGGAGTTCGCCGACGTCGAGGCGGTGATGGGTCCCTACCTGATGCACCCTGTGCACTGGGCGGTGGTGGACCGCTGGTTCGACCCCGAGACCACCGACGTGATCGTCCGGGACCGGGTTTGTCACAGCTTCTGCCCCATCGCCGACCTGATTCTGATCTAGACCCCGGCGGGAAGGATGTTCGGATTGGCGGTCGCCGGCGGCTCTAGCGGCGGCAACACCTGCGCGCCGTCCAGGCTGTGCACCGGTAGCCGCTGCGACCAGGGATAGTGCAGGCTGAACGCGACCAACCCCGTGCGGGTCGCGGCGGGCAAGTGGCACATCGCCAGCACGGTCTCGGCCAAATACTCGACCGGTTCGGTAGGGAACGAATCCGGGATCAGTTGCGCGGCACCGGGTGTGTGGACCGCCGTCGACGGTCCGACGCAATTCACGGCGATGTTGGCGTCCAGCAGCTCGGCGGCCACCCCCTGGGTGAACCGGTGCAGGGCGGCCTTCATCGAGGCGTAGACGACGTCACCAGACGTCTTGTTGTATTCCCGGTACGGCCGCACCGGGGCCACGCCGGTGACCGACCCGATGTTGACGACCCAGCCCGCTCCAAGCTTACGCATCTGCGGCACAACCGATTTCGTCAGTGCGAACGGAATGCGAAGGTAGTGGTCGACGGTGCGATCGAACGTTTCCAAGCTCATCTCCTCGACCACCGCATAGTCGGCGAAACCGGCGTTGTTGACCAGGATGTCGATGCGACCCGTGCGGTCCAGAACCGCATCGACCAAACCGTCACGCTGCCCGGCGTCCTCGAGGTCGGCCGCGACGGCAAACGCGGAGCCGCCGGCGGCCTCGATGGCCGCCACCGTTTCACCGATGGTGCCGGGCAGGGCGGTGGTGGAGGTGGCCCGTGTCGGGGGCGACGGCGAGTGCGATCGTGCGGTCACCGCCACCGTGGCACCCTCGGCGGCGAGGCGCTGTGCGATCGCGCGGCCTATGCCGCGGCTACTGCCGGTCACCAAAGCCGTTTTGCCACAGAGTAAACCGCTCATCGTAGCTCGAGATCCGCTTCGATCGGCGCACGGTGGTCGCGCCAGAAGTCGACGAGGCGGTATGGGAAGGCGGTCACGATCCGGCCTCCACCCGAGCGATAGTAGGTGTGCGCCGACGGGGTGTGGCACCACACGGTGCCCGCCATGGCCGCATCGACGCTCGCGACGTAGCTCTCGTAGGCGC
>NZ_LZMG01000193.1:0-11759 GCF_001673615.1 Mycobacterium sp. 1245499.0 | reverse complement strand
TGCCGGCGCTGGATCCCGACTCCGTGCGCATGGTGCTCTACACGTCGGGCACCACGAGTCGCCCTAAAGGCGTGCTGCACACCCATAACTCAATGCACGCGCTGATCTGCCAGATCCGCGAACATTGGATGATCGCGCCGGGTGACACCTTCCTGGTGCCATCGCCGGTCGCCCACATCGGCGGCTCGATATACGCCTTCGAATGCCCACTGCTGCTGGGCACCACCGCGGTGTTGATGGACCGGTGGAACGCCGCGGAGGCGGTCACGCTGATGGACTCGCAGCGGTGTACCCACATGGCCGGTGCGACGCCGTTTCTGCAGCAGCTGATGTCGGCCGCCGAGCGCGCCGGCACCCGTCTGCCGGACCTGAAGGTGTTCATCTGCGGCGGCGCGTCGGTGTCGCCGTCGTTGATCCGCCGCGCCGCAGGGTATTTCGATCGCGCGGTGATCACCCGGGTGTACGGCTGCACGGAAGTGCCCGTCGCGACCGTCGGTGCTCCCCGGCCCGACGAGGCCGGTGCCGCGGCGGACACCGACGGCCGGCCCGGGATCGCCGAGATCAAGCTCGTCGCCCATGAGACCGCGCCCACCGGTGACGGGGAGATCTGTGTGCGCGGCCCGCAGATGCTGCAGGGTTATCTCCATCCCGAGGATGGCGCCGAATCTTTCGATGGCGCAGGCTTTTTCCGCACCGGCGATCTCGGACGCTGGGTCTCATCCGGCTCGCAAGACGAGTACCTGGTGGTGACCGGCCGCGCCAAGGACGTCATCATCCGCAGCGGCGAAAACATTTCGGCCAAGGAGGTCGAGGACCTGCTCGCCGAGCATCCGGGCATCGCCGAGATCGCGGTCGTCGGGCTGCCCGACGACCGTACCGGAGAGCGGGCCTGTGCGGTGATCGTTCCCACCGGTGTGGCGACCCCGGATGTCGCGAGTTTGCTTGCGCTCTTGGTGAGCAAGGGCGTCGCCAAATTCAAGGCGCCCGAACAGGTCGTGATCTGGGATGCCCTGCCGAAGAACGACGCGGGCAAGGTTCTCAAGCATCGGATCCGCGCGGCCTTGGTGCAGGAGTTGACGAAGGATGGGTGAGATGCAGGTCGCAATCGTCACTGGCGCGAGCAGCGGTATCGGCTTGGGGTGCGCGACGAAGCTCGCCGAGATGGGCATGGCGGTCCTCGGCACCGGCCGCGACGAAGGTCGGCTGGCCGAACTGGCAAGGGCGGTCGGTGATCCGGATCGCGTCGCAACGCTGGCGGTCGACCTGACCGATGACGACGCGCCGGGCCGCATCGTGGATCTCGCGGTCGACCGGTGGGGCCACATCGACTTCCTGATCAACAACGCCGGAGTCGGTAGCCCCAAGCCGCTGCACGAGACCGACGACGAAACCCTGGACTACTTCCTGGGTTTGATGCTGCGGGCACCGTTTCGGCTGGCGCGCGACGTGTTGCCACACATGGGACCCGGGTCGGCGATCATCAACGTCACCTCGACCTTCGCCGTCGTCGGCGGCCTGCGCGGCGGCGCGTATTCGGCCGCCAAGGGCGGCCTGACCGCGCTGACCACCCACATCGCCTGTCAGTACGGCGCGTCCGGCATTCGCTGCAACGCCGTCGCCCCCGGGGTGACGGTGACGCCGATGGTGGAGAAGCGCTTGGAGGACGAGCGATTCCGCAAGATCAACACCGAGATGACGCCGCATCAGCGGTTGGGCCGCATCGACGACATCGCCAGCACAGTCGCCTTTCTGTGTTCGCCGGGTGGCAGTTTCATCAACGGCCAGACGATCGTCGTCGACGGCGGCTGGAGCTCGACGAAGTACCTCTCCGAGTTCGGGCTGTCGTCGCGGTGGACCGAGCGATGAATCTGTTCGCCATGCTCGACCAGGCCGCGAGCCGGTTCCCCGACCGCGGCGCGCTGTACGTCGGGGAACGCCGGGTGTGCACCTGGATCGAGTTGCGGGACCGGGCGTTACGGCTGGCCGCGTCGATCCGCGGGCAGCACGGCGCGGGCGCTCGTGTCGCGATCGCGACCCACAACCGCCCCGAGATCGTCGAGCTGATGTTCGCGATCTGGGCGGCCGAATGTGTCGTCGTCCCGATCAACTACAAGCTGCACCCGCGCGAGATGGCGCAGATCCTCGAGGACGCCGGCGCCGCTAGGGTATTCGCGTCGTCGGCCATCGGTGCCGAGCTCGCCCCGATGACCGCGGCGCCCACGGAAATCCTTGATTCCGAGGACTATTCGCGGCGGTTCGCCGTCGCCCCGGCGCGGCCGCCGCGCACGGACCCCTCGGCGCTGGCGTGGCTGTTCTACACCAGCGGAACCACCGGCCGGTCGAAGGGGGCGATGCTCTCGCACCGCAACCTCACGGCGATGACGGTCGCCCACCTCGCTGACATCGACGATCCGGACGAGAACTGCAGCCTGGTGCATGCCGCGCCGATGTCGCACGGCTCGGGACTTTACATCCTGCCGTACACGCTGCGCGGTGCGCGGCAAATCCTGCCCGCCTCGGGCGCATTCGATCCCGACGAGTTCCTCGACCTCTGCGCACACCACCCGGGCGCCAGCGCGTTCCTGGCGCCGACGATGGTGCAACGGCTGGTGGATACGGGCCGCGGCCGCCCGGCCAATCTGCGGACGATCGTCTACGGCGGCGGACCCATGTACGTCGAAAGCCTGCGCAAGGCGATCACGGCATTCGGTCCGATCTTCGCGCAGATCTACGGGCAGGGCGAATCACCGATGACCATCACCGGACTGCGCCGCGCCGATCACGAGTCGGACGACGACGCGATCCTGGGATCGGTCGGGTATGCGCGGTCGGGCATGGAGGTCGCGGTGCTGCGCGCCGACGGCAGCCCGGCGCCCGTCGGCGAGATCGGCGAAATCGTCTGCCGCGGCGACGCGGTCATGTCCGGATACTGGCACAACGACGAGGCGACCCGCAGCGCGCTCAACGACGGCTGGCTCTACACCGGCGATATGGGTTCGTTCGATGGGCGCGGTTACCTCACCCTGCGGGATCGGTCGAAGGACGTCGTCATCAGCGGCGGCAGCAACATCTACCCGCGGGAGGTCGAGGAGGTGCTGCTCGAGCATCCCGGCGTCGCCGAGGCGTGCGTGGTGGGCACCCCCGACGAGGAGTGGGGTGAGGTGGTGGTGGCGTTCATCGTCGGCGCGGTCGAACCCGCGGCGCTGGACGCCCATCTGCTGGAGCGCATCGCCCGCTTCAAACGGCCCAAGCGTTACGAATTCGTCGACGAGTTACCGAAGAACAGCTACGGCAAGGTGCTCAAGCGTGAACTACGGGCGAGCCTGGCGCGCTGAGCCCCGCCACGCCACGAAAGGGAGGTCGCAAATGAAATGTCGTGCCGCTGTCATCCGCGGGGTCGGCCAGGATTGGGAGATCCGCGAGATCGAGCTGGACCCGCCGCACGCGGGTGAAGTCATGGTCCGGATGGCTGTCGCCGGAATCTGCCACTCCGACGACCATCTGTTCACCGGCGACGTGGTCCCGACGGCCGAGGCGATCGCCGCCAGCGGCCAGCCGGCGCCGGACTGGTTCCCGCTGCTCGGCGGGCACGAGGGTGCCGGTGTCGTCGAAGAGGTGGGGTCCGGCGTGACGTCGGTGCGGCCGGGGGACCATGTGGCGCTTTCGTTCATTCCGGCGTGCGGTAGTTGCCGCTTCTGCGTGAACGGCCAGAGCTACATCTGCGACATCGGGGCGAGCCTGTTCGTCCGGGAGATGCCGACCGACGGAACCTGCCGGCGGCACCTGGGCGACGAAGACCTGCTGGCCTACGGGCAACTCGGCACGTTCGCCGAATATGCGGTGCTCTCGGAGAGGTCGGTCATCAAGATCGACGACGCTATCCCGTTCCATGCCGCTTCGCTCGTCTCGTGCGGGGTCAGCACCGGCTGGGGCTCCGCGACGGTCTCGGCGGGCACCGAACCGGGCGACACCGTCGTCGTCCTCGGCGCCGGTGGTGTCGGGATGAACGCCCTGCAAGGGGCGCGCGCCGTGGGTGCGAAGTACGTCGTCGCGGTGGATCCGGTTGACTCCAAGCGGGATTCGGCCAAGATCTTCGGCGCCACCCACACCGCCGCCTCCGCGCAGGACGCGATACCGCTGGTCAACGAGATCACCGCGGGGCTGATGGCGGACCGCGTCGTCGTCTGCCCCGGCGTGGTGCATGTCGACTTGCTGCCGCTGGCGATGGCGCTGCTGCGCAAGGGCGGGGTCTGCGTGCTCACCGGCATCACCCCGTTCACCGAACCGCCGGTTCCGCTGGTGCTGCAGGAGATGACGCTGTCGGCCAAACAACTGCGCGGCGCGCTGTACGGCGGGATGAATCCGCGCACCAGTGTGCCGATGCTGTTGTCGCTGTATCAGGCCGGCGCGGTGAAACTCGACGAGTTGGTCACCCGCCACTATCGGCTCGACCAGATCAACGAGGCGATGGCAGACCTGCGCGAGGGCCGCAACATTCGCGGCGTCATCGATTTCGCCGGCGTGTGACCACGGGCGCGGACTCGTCCCAGCGGCTCAACCGGACTCGAAGTGCCCGCGGATGCCGGCAAGCATCTTGACGTGCGCCTTGACCGCTTCGCGGATGGTCACCCCGGCCAACAGCCGCGGGGCGGCGATCGAAATCCGCTCGGTGATCCGGGTGCCGCCGTCGACCGGATCGAAACTCACCGTGCCGCGCAACCGGACCCCGGGTGACTGGTCGGCCTCGGTCAGCACGTCGCCGCTGACGGGCACCCGCAGCCGGGCGTGATACCCGGTGCGAATGGTGAACGGCCCCAATGGGATCCGGTCGACGACGCGGTAGGCCTGCTGATAGCCGTCGGGGGTTTCGCTGCGGGACACCGTTTCCACGGACACGATCAGCGGATGCACCAGCTTGATGTTGTCCAGATCCACGTAGAAGCCGCGGACGGCGTCGGGTGGCGCGGGCACGTGTTCGCTCAGTGTCCGGTCGGCGTGGACGAACACCAACGACCGTGCCCGCGAATGTAACGTCACGGCGACATTCTGCCGGTTTGTTCGCCGTGGCGTTACGCTCGGCGCGGGTCAGCGCCAAGCCGACCGCACGTAACGGTCTATTCCCTCACTTGCGGAATTGACCTAACGTGTCATGGATGGAGGCAGATGTAACTCCGGAGTCGGTGTCGGTCGAGAACTTGCACTCGGGCGACCCGATCACCGATTGTGGTCAGCGGTACATAGTTCTCGAATCGAAATCCTTCAGCGATAGCTGCGTGGTGCTCGAGCTGGAGTCCAGGGTGGATCACCAGCTGCAGGTCATCGAGAAGTCCTTCCCGATGGGATACCAGGTAGGCAGGGCGAACCACCGAATCCTGTAGCGAATTCCCGTCGCCCGAATATTGCGCGAGTAGCCGGTCGACGGCTACCGCGCTTTCGTGTTTTCGGGCTTCAGATTTCGCGGAGTGGCCGGATGTCGTTGCGATCCTCGCCCGTTCACTGGAAGGCGATGACGTGGGCCAGGCCATCCTTGTCGATGACGACGCACTGGTTAGGAAAGCCGAAATGGTCGCTCACGGCGCCGCCGGGCGGGAACAGGGCCTCCGAAATAGGTGACAGTTCCCAGGATTGGGTTTGGCCGCTGAAGGTGTACTGCATGACGCGGCCGTCGTTGTCGACGGCGAAGCCGACCACCTCACTGTTGTTGCTGGCCAGCGCAGCCACGGGCCGAGCGGTCGTGGGGAAGCTCGCCCCCGCGAGCACGTCGATTCGCGGGGAGTCGAACTCGGTCTTGGCCCGCATCGAGATCACCGTGAGCGCACCGGCGGCGTTGACGGCGAAGGCACTCCTCAGCGGCGCGAGCACCGGCTGCGGGGCACCGGGCGGCCGGAAAGTCACCCCTGCCAGGTCGCTGATGAATGCGCCCTGGGCATAGGCACCCGGCGGGGTCACCGGCTGGGTCGCCCAGCCCTGGTTGGGCGCGCGGAAGATGCCGGTCAATCGGCCCTGGGTGTCCACACAGAAGGCGGTCTGAACATCGAAGACGGTCGGCTTGCTGATTCGGGCGCCCGGCGGGAATGCCGGCGCGCCGACAACCGGACGCACGGACGGCGGCGCCGGGGTTTCGCTGATCACAACCTCCATCAGGGTTCCGTTTGCGTCGATGGCCAGTGTCGACAAGGTGCCGGCGGCGACCTCCATCGGCATGGTCATCGGCTGGCCGGCGACGAACTTCGCCCCGGCGACCGCCTGGATGGTGGCCTGGCCGAACGGCTGGGCCGCCGGCAACCAGATCACCTTGAGCACACCGTCGGCGTTCACGGTCAGGCACACCGAGACGAACGGGCGGGTGACGTGACCGCCGGGCGCGAACCCGCCCCCGCCGAGCTGGGCGATCTGGTTCGGTGACTGCCCGCGCGGCGCCCACACGACGGTGAGCGCGCCGTTCACATCGACGGCCAGCAGCCCGTCGTCGGTGGCGTCGAGTTCGGTGATCTGGTTGGCGAAGCCGCCCGGATGGAAGCTGGCCCCGGAGACGGTCGACAGGGCCTGGCCGTTAACCGGCAGCACCGTCATCCGGCCCTGGTTGTCCACCACGACACCGTTGGGGCTGACATAGGCGTCGACGGGGAACATCGCGCCCTTGGTGTCGATCGTGCTCGTCTTCCAGCCCGGGCCCGGCGGGGTCACCGGCGCCGGCGGTGCCGGGGCACGGGTGAAGACGATGGGCTGCGGCTCGGTCAGCGGCGGTGTGCATTTCTGCGGGTCGAAAAATTGGGGCGAGTCGAATTGGCCCTTCGACAGCCGCACCGCGTGGTCGATCACCGCGTTGATCAGCGCGGTGTAACTCGCCGACGCGGCGGCCAGCACGGCGTTGGGAGGAAGGCCGGTGAAGAATTGGGGGTTCGTCCGGGCGAAATCTGCGTCGTTGCGGGATTGGATGTAGCGCATCTTGTGGTCGCGGGCGTCGGCGAGGGCGGCCCGGAAGTCGTCGCGCTCCTCGGGAGTAGGCAGGGGCAGGGGCAGCGTGTCGTAGGTGGCCACCTCGGTTTCGAACGCGACCGGGTTGTCCTTGGCGATCTGCGGGAATTGGTGGTAGCGCGCGGCAATCTCGTCGATGGTGACCGTCGGGGAGATGGTCTCTCCGCTCCCGGCGCGTTGATACATCGTCGCGGTGTATTCCGATCGGGTCGCGGCGCTGGTGTTGGCGGTGTTGAACTGTGCTTTGAAGTCCGCCGAGGCGACCAGCATGTCGGCCGCGGCGTTCAGTGAGGTCGCCAGGTTCGTCTGGGTCACCGTCGACTGGGAGGTGATGCGGATGACCGCGTAGAACTCGCCTCCGGTCTGCAGGCCGCGCACGAAGCTGTCGCCGAACGCGCGGGTGAAGGTATCTTCACCCTCACTCGTGTTCAGCAAAGCTGCGGCATCCGGTTTGACAACGAAGTTTTGGCCGCGGGTCAACGGATTCTTCACCACGCATCGAGCAAGTAGGAACGTCGAGGTCGAGTTGATGTTGGTTTGCTCGGAGAAGCTGGCTTTGGCTGAGGCTGAGAAGAACTCGTAGCGGCCTTGCAGAGAAAAGGACATCGACATCTTGTCCATGAGTTCTTCCTGCGAGTTGACGATGGTGATCTCCGCAGTTACTTCCTGACCGGAGGCGGCCGGATCGGCGCCGACGGTGAAACCTTGCAGGGCGGTGCCCACGGCCTGGCCGGTATGGCTGTTGAATCCCATGCCGATCGATTCGTTGTGAAATGCCAGCGTCCGGATCTGGTCGATCGGTGTTGCGGCGGCGGTGGTTTCAGAACTGGTCATGAGTACTCCTGGTGGGTGAACTGAAAGTGAGGCGTGGCCGGCGTCGTCGGATGTCGTGCCGGTGAGCTAGGGCTGCGCGGCGACCGAGCATTCGCCGACGATGACGTTGCCCAGATCGATCGGGCCGGATCCATTGATAACCAGGCTCATCCGGTAGTCGCCCGCGGGCAGGTTGAACGTCAGCGACCGCATCGCGCTCTGCCCAGGCAGCAGCGGATCACACGACAGTGATTGGCTGTCGCCGCTGCCCTGATCATCGAGGTCGAAGATGTCCTGGTAGTCGGTGGAGGTGTCGGCGCCGACATTCTTTTCCTGCCAGAAGACGGTGAAATCGCCGCCAGCGCAGGGATTTACCGGATCGGTGACGAAGGTGACCTGCTGGTCGAAAACGATGGTTGCGGGCACGGCTGTCGCCTTTCGGGGCTTGCAATTCGCCAGCGGTTGGCGTGCTGGTTGCCCTCGATGCTGTCCGCACCCGCACTTCGGTCGATAGCGTAGTGCGCTACTCGGTTCGGGCTCTCAGGCGGACAGACCGGCGGCATCCAGGACCGCCCAGAGCACCTCGGGATGGCGGATGTCACTGTGCGCGCCGCTGAACGCCGACTGGTTGGCGCAGATGATCTGGTTGCTGTCCAGCGCGTAGAACTTGCCGGACTCAAACCCGTATCGTGAGCCCACTGGCGCCAGTGGCACCTTGATGGGGGCGGGGTCGCGCTGATATCCGTCGTGGCCCATCGCTCCCCACCGGTAGGTCAGGTCGGCCGCGGACTCGCTGTCTTGGCGGCTGAGCATGCTCGCCGTCGGATACCACCATCCGACGGCGCGGTCGGCGGCGGTGAACGTCGACAGCAACGGACCGTCGACCCGGTCGCCATAGCCGGATAGGGCACCGGAGCGGCCCGGGTCGAACGGCAGGGTGTCGGCGAAGCTGAAGTGGGAGAACGCGCCCTGGATCAGGGTCAGCGACTTCACCGGACTGTTTTCGCCGGTATGCCCGTCGCCGAGGCCGGCCAACGCGTAGGACACCAGCCGCGCGCCAAAGCTGTGGCCCATCAAATGAATCCGCAGCGTGGCGTCACGCTGTGCCAGGTCGGCCAGCAGTGGGCCCAACCCCTGTTGACCGACCACACCGGCCCGGTTTTTCATCTCGTAATAGCTCAGGGTGCGCAACACCTCCCGGGCTCCCGACCACATGGTCGTGAACGGATTGGCGCCGCCCATGGCGCCGCTCGCGGCCTTCGGCGCCATCGCGCCGGCGTAGGACAGCACGGTGGCAGTGGGATCCTGGAGGAACGCGTTTTCGCCGAGGTCCTCCACCGCGTTCGACTGCGTTGTCACCAAAGCGCCGGCCAGCGTGTGGAATTGGCTCAGCTTGTCCGGGTCCTGCGGCTTTTGGTCCAGCAGCGCGCCCATCGTGGTCAGGTCCTGCTGTTGCTCGGGGAAAGCCGGACTCAGGGCGGTCGCCAGTTCGGCGCCGGTGGATGGTACCGGCTTGGCGGTGACGGGATCGTCGTCGGGGAATAGCAATGAGGGCCAGATGATTCCGGCTGCGGCGCTGGTGGCGGTCCGGGCCCCCAGCTGGTCTGCGAGCAGCCCGAACATCGCCGCGTACAGGTCGCGGGCGGAGTCGACGCCGTTGTTCCATCCGTGAGAGAACACGAACAGGTCGGTGATGCCGCCGGCGGCGATCACCTCCGGCAGGCCGCCGGCACCGGCGCCGGTGGCTGTGTTGAGGCTGCCGTCGGCGTTGAAATCGACTTCGTAGTAAGGCAATCCGTGGATGGTTGTCATGGCGTTGAACCTCGGCTTCGGCTAGACGTTGGACAGGGCGCGCATGAGGTCGATCAGACCGGCGCCCTGGTAGAACTCGTGGCGGCCCAAATCGGTGGCGCTGTCCATGAGTAGTTGCTTGATCAGTTGCGGCTGTCCGATGTATTCGGTGCGGGCCGACATGAACGCCGCGATCGCCCCCGACACGTGCGCGGCGGCCATCGATGTTCCGCTGTCTTCGCGGTAGCGGGCCAGGTGCTTGGGGTTGTGCGGCTCCAGAACGTCCACGCCGGCAACGAACGAACCTGTCGCGGCCGAGGTAATGCGCTCACCGGGAGCCACCAGGTCCGGCTTCTTTCGCCCATCCAGCGTCGGGCCTTTGGAGGAATCGAAGCTGACGCCGTAGGTGTGCGGCTTGTAGCGATGCACCGAGCCCACCGTGATCGCCGAGGCGGCGTTGCCCGGGTCGGTGATAGTGGACAGTTGGCCCCGAACATCGTTGCTGGGTCCGCTCAGCGTTCCGGCCGCACCGGCGTTGCCCGCACTCACCACGACCGCCACCCCGGTGGCGGCGAGCAGATCGAGCTCTCGGCAGATCGGGCTTTGACCGGCCGCGCAGTCCGAGGGCGGCCAATCCGAACCCAGCGAAAGATTCACACCGTGGATTTGGATGCTGCGGCCGCCGGAGTTGACGCGGCGCACCCAGTCGATCGCGTCGAGCACCGCGCTGGACACCGTATTGCCGTCGTCATCAAGCACTTTCAGGCTGACCAGCTTGGCCTGCGGGGCCACCCCGCTCAACACGGTTCCCGGGTCCAGGGTGCGCAGGGCCCACCGCGGCAGGTCTTGATCGGTCGGTTCATTGGATGCGATCAGCAGTTCGTCGTGGTCGGGCGCCACGCCGGCGATGATGCCGGCAATGTGTGTGCCATGCCCGTGCACGTCGGTCAACGGCCCGCCGCGTGTAGTGTTGCCGATGGTGAAGTCGCGGTGCCACTGCTTTACCAGCGGGTCGGTGAGGTTGCCGTAGCGGGCGAAGTGCGGATGCCGGGCGTCGATGCCGGAATCCAGCACCGCCCACACGATGCCGTTGCCGGCGCAGCCGTAGGTGCGCACGGCGGCATCGGCTTTGACCGTGGTGACCGAGCGGTCCAGGTGGCCCCGCAGCACATAGTCGGGCCAGATGCGGTAGATCGACGGGACTCCGTGCGGTGAGCGGCTTTCCGCGGCCGCAACGTCGGCGGCGGCCAGGGCCCGCATCTGATCGGTGGTCAGCACGCATCGCCAGTAGTGTCGGGCCACCAACGTCGGCGCGGGCGGTGCCGTGGGCCCCGAAAACACGGTCCGCCACAGGTTTCGGAACCGATCGTTCACAGCCTTCGCGTTGTCTCCGGGGTTGAACCGCAACTCGAGGAGGACCATGCGTGTGGTGACCTTCGTGTCGTCGTCGACATGCGTCACCGTCATCGTCGCCTGCTGAGGCGTCAGCTGCTCTGGCGCCTGCACCGCCATCGGACTGATCAACGAATTGGTCGGCACCCGACCGGCCTCACCGGCTTCCATCGCCGCACCCCGCTATCGCAACGACGTTCCGTCGGATGGACATCGCTCCTCCTCTCACCGGCCGGTCGCCCCGAAACACCTGAGCGGCGATACCGCCCGCCACGGCGACTCCCATACCGCCGGTGATCCTTGTCTAGCAGGTCGATCGCCCTCACAAGCAACTTTGCATCCAAGCCCGCAAAGCCATAGCGACACCAGCGCCGAGATCGGCACCGCGGCATGACGCTATCGGTGGTGATTGACCGATCTCGATCATCGTCCGGCCCGGGGCCGGTTTCACGGGTAGTCGACTACTCGATGTGCGCGCGGTGCGCCGCGGACGCCGGCGATGACCCAGCCCGGTGAGGTCAGGATCGCGCAGCAGGACGACCCGCGCGTAGCGGCGCCCATCACGAAAGCGCCGGTGGCCGTGGATGATTCGGTTACCTTCCGACTGCGTATGTGGGGGACAGTTGTCCGCCCGGCAGGTCGGCAATACCCCGAATCGATACCACTCCAGCCGGAACGTCCCAGCCGGTCCGGAGGACATCGCCGATGGAGTAGTCGACTACCCGTGAAACCGGCCCCGGGCCGGACGATGATCGAGATCGGTCAATCACCACCGATAGCGTCAT
>NZ_LZMG01000192.1:0-8349 GCF_001673615.1 Mycobacterium sp. 1245499.0 | reverse complement strand
GGGTCGTCGCCGAACAGCAGCGCCGCGTCGAGGATCACCGAATAACCATTGCCGCCCAACGCGTCTCGGCCACCATGGTCGACGTACCACTGCGCACCCTGGAACAGGCACGTATAGGTCGGCGAGTATTTCTCCAGCAGGGCCATGGTCGGATCGAGCAGGTTCATGGACCGCACGATGTTCGACTCGTTGCGGCCGATCACGTTGATGCCGGTCTGGCTGAAGCCGATCGCCGACAGCAACAACGAATCCAGCGAGCGCTGGTCGTCCGTGATGGTCGCGCTCGTCGTCGTCGCCGAGTCCAGGATGGACAAGATGTTCTGCGCCGCATCGGAGTAGATGGCGGTGGTCTTGCCGAACAGCCGCCAGTCCTTTCCGATGGTGTCCATGCGCGGGTTGACGGTGAGTAGCACGTTGTTGGCGTCGGTGATCGCTTGTCCGAGCCGGTCGCCCTTGCCGCGCACGGATTGCGCGAAGGCCGACAGGATCGCGTTCAGCTTTGCCGGGTCGAGCGCCTGGACCACCGACTGCAGGTTCTCGAAGACGGTGTTCACTTCCACGGTGACGTTGCGCGAGCGCAACAGCGCGCCGGGTTTCAACGATGCCGGGCTGGGATGGTCGGGAACGATCAGATCGACGTATTTCGAGCCGAACGCCGTGGTGGATTTGATCTCGGCCTCGAGGTTGCTTGGCAGATACTTGAAGGCGTCCGGTTGGATCTTCAGCTGCAGCCGAGCGGTCTTCACGTCGGTGCCGATCGACGCGACCTGACCCACCTGGACGCCGCGCAGCTTGACCTTGGCGCCGTCTTCCATCACCAGGCCGGCGCGATCGGACACCAGCGTGAGCGGGACGAAGGCCTGGAATTTGCCCGAGAACGAGGCCGCGGTCATCGCGATCAGGCCACCGATCAGGATGAACAAAGTGGGTGCCCACCAGATCGGGTCAATCTTGCTGTGGCGGGTCCTGTTTCGCTGGAACGCCCCGTCGGCTTTGTGAGTGCTCATCCGGTCATCCCGACAGGTTGAAGTTGCCGGACTGCCCATAGACGGACAGCGAGATCATCAGGCACACGAAGGCCGTGACGATCATCGACGACCGCACCGACCGACCGACCGCTTCCCCGACGCCCGCCGGACCGCCCGTGGCGGTGAAGCCGTAATACGTGTGCACGACCATCACCCCGGCCGCCATGGTCAGCGCCGCCAAAAACGACCAGAACAGATCGGTGGGGCGCAAAAAGGTGGCGAAGTAGTGCTCGTAGACGCCTCGTGACTGCCCGTACACGTAGATCGTGAGGAACTTCGCCGCGACGAACGACATCAGCACGGCGACGGCATAGAGCGGGATGACGACCAGGATGCCGGCGATGATCCGGGTGGACGCCAAATAGGTGACCGCGCGGATGCCCATGACTTCCAGCGCGTCGATCTCCTCGTTGATGCGCATCGCGCCCAGCTGCGCGGTCGCCCCCGCACCGATCGTGGCGGCCAGTGCCAGACCGGCGGTGCAGGGCGCGATCATCCGCACGTTCAAGAACGCGGAGAGGAAGCCGGTCAGCGCTTCGACGCCGATGTTGGACAGCGTGTCGTAACCCTGTACCGCGACGAGTGCGCCGGTGGTCAGCGTGAGAAACCCGATGATGCCGACCGTGCCCCCGATGACGGCCAACGCCCCTGTGCCCATTCCCATCTCGGCGATCAGGCGCAGCAGTTCGTTCGGGTAGCGCCGTACCGCATCGACGGTGGCGGTCAGGGATTGCCCGTAGAAGGCGGTCTGTTCGCCCAGCTTCCGCGTGGAATCCGCGAGGCGGGGGCCAAGGTTGACGAACCACGAGGGCTCGCGGGCGGCGTCGGTCATTTGGCCGTCACCTTCACACCGAGCGCGGTGGTCAGGATGTTGATGAAGAACAAGGCCATGAACGAGAAGACCACGGTTTCGTTCACCGCGTTGCCGACGCCGGTCGGGCCACCGCCCACCGACAGGCCCTTGTAGCAGGCGATCAGGCCGGCGGACAGCCCGAACAGCGTCGCCTTGATCAGCGAGATCACCACCTGCGGCAGCCCGGTGACCAGGGTCATCCCCGCGACGAACGCGCCGGGCGTGACGTGCTGGACGAAGACTACGAAGATGTAGCTGCCGGTCAGCCCGGTGACCGCCACCACCGAGTACAGCAGAACCGCGACGAACGTCGCCGCGATGATGCGCGGAACCACCAGTGCCTGAATCGGATTGACGCCGATCACCTTCATCGCGTCGATCTCCTCGCGGATGGTGCGCGCGCCGAGATCCGCGCACATGGCCGTCGACCCGGCACCCGAGACGACCATCGCCGTGACGACCGGTCCCACCTGAGTCACCGACGCCAACCCGGCGCCGGCACCCGACAGATCGCCCGCGCCGATCTCGACCAACAGGATGTTGAGGACGAACACGATGAGCACCGTGTACGGGATCGACAACATAATCGTCGGAAAAATGGAAACGCGGGCGACAAACCAAATCTGCTCGAGCACTTCGCGCCACGCCCATGGGCCGCGCACCGCCGCCACCAATGCCTCGGCGCTGAGCAGAAAGAATTGGCCCAGCGCGGTCATGGGCCGCGCAAGGACCGCCGCGTTCACGCTGCTCGTCCAGCCCAACGGAGGTCTTTGACTCAACCCGACCCCCATTTTCGTAACAGCGTTTATACGTTGGTAATTCGCTGGCCCTAACGCAAACAGCACTGTTTACCTGCGCCGCGTCTGCTTGAGCGCACTAGATGAGGGAATGTACGGGCAAAACGATGCCCGACGTCAGGTTTGCAATCAACAAGAAGAAATATTGGGTGGCGCCGCCAGGCCTGCGCCGATGTTCTATCCGGCCGCTGGCCTGCGTGATTAGTCGGAACCGGCCCGACGCAGCGGCCCCCGCAGCAGCGGCCGGCAGACGGACCGAGTAGCGACCGGTGGCGCACGCAGACGAAGGGTCCGGCGCACGGGAAAACCGGGGTGGCAGGCCGAATCAGCTTGCAACGCAGCGCTTCTCA
Source organism: Mycobacterium sp. 1245499.0 (assembly GCF_001673615.1). NCBI lineage: Bacteria > Bacillati > Actinomycetota > Actinomycetes > Mycobacteriales > Mycobacteriaceae > Mycobacterium > Mycobacterium sp. 1245499.0. Next base: position 5,321 of record NZ_LZMG01000192.1, on the reverse strand, counting down.
ACGCAGCACGGCCTGCGCCGCGGGCGCGGCTTTCCGTCCGCTCCGAAACCAGATGAGCACCCACGGCCACCGTCCGTTCGGCTGTCGTCGCCGAAAGCCACAGTTCGGGCAAGACCGCTTCAACACAATGGTTTCCTTCAGCCTGACCCTAAGCGCGCTAGCCCGGATAAGTTTCTTGCGTTCTGGATACACTCTGCCGGTGACCAATAGCCCGTCGTCATATCTGGTGCTGGCGTCGCAGCGCAGCGGCAGCACGCTGCTGGTCGAGTCGCTGCGCGCCACCGGCGTCGCCGGCGAGCCGCAGGAGTTCTTCCAGTATCTGCCGTCCACCAGCCAGTCCCCGCAGCCCCGGGAATGGTTCGCCGGCGTGGAGGACGAGACGATCCTGAGCCTGCTCGACCCGCTGGACGTCGGGACGCCCGACCTGGCGCCGCCCGAGATCTGGCGGGCCTACATCCGCACGGTCGGGCGGACCCCGAACGGGGTGTGGGGCGGCAAGCTGATGTGGAACCAGACGCCACTGCTGCTCGACCGTGCGAAGAACCTGCCGGACCGCAGCGGGGACGGCTTGCTGGCGGCGATCACGGATGTGGTGGGCGAGCAGCCGCTGTTGATTCACGTCTACCGGCCCGATGTGATCTCCCAAGCGGTGTCGTTCTGGCGGGCGGTGCAGACCCGGGTCTGGCGCGGCCGGCCCGACCCGGTCCGGGATGCGCGCGCAGCATGGTGACGACGTGGGCGATGGCCCCGGCGTGATAGGTGGCGCGCGCAAGAAGAGGGTTGGCGGAACTGGTTCGCCGAAGAAAACATCGAACCCATGGACATCTCGTATCCGGTGTTGTGGCGCAACCTGACTCAGGTGGTGGGGTCCATCCTGGAGGCGTTGGGCTTGGATCCACAGCTGGCGCCCGAGCCGGTGCTGGAGCGTCAGGCCGACCAGCGCTCCGACGAGTGGGTGGACCGCTATCGGGCCGATGCCGAGAAGCACGGCCTGCCAACCTGATCGACCGGCCGAGCTAAATTCAGCCCGAGCCAATCACTTGGATGTAGCGTGCCCGGACGCCACCATTCCGTCAAACGGATGCGGCTGGGAGACGCCGCCATAAGCGCTTGAGGAGCGGTCATCGTGGGTGAAGGCGTGCCAACTAACGGAAAGGACCCCGACGCTCCGCAGGGGCCGGATTGGGCGGCCCGGCTCGGTTCGGTGTCGGTGGACTGGTGGGCGACCGCGGTGGCGGGCGTGATCGTCGCGTTGGCCGTGGCCAACGTGCTTCCGAGGATCCCCTGGTGACCGGCGTGAGCACCGTCCGCACGGCACCCGACGAAACGTCGGACGAGGTCACCTTCACCAGCACCCGTCCCCTGGACTATGTGCCGGGCATCCTGCTGCTGATCGGCGTCGGGGTGCTGGGCAAGTACGCCCAGATCTGGTGGAACGCACTGGCCAAGCACCAGCACTGGACCGTGCCCGACATCGAATATGTGTTGTGGGCGATCGTGATTGGGCTCTTGATCACCAATACCATCGGCCTGCACCCGATATTCCGCCCCGGCGTGCTGACCTACGAATTCTGGCTCAAGGCCGGGATCGTGGCGCTCGGCTCGCGGTTCGTGCTGGGCGACATCGCCAAACTCGGCGGCATCAGCCTGGTGCAGATCCTGGTGGACATGACCATTGCCGGGACGATCATCATCGTGGTGGCCCGCGCGTTCGGGTTGTCGGGCAAGCTCGGCTCGCTGTTGGCGATCGGCACGTCCATCTGCGGGGTGTCGGCCATCGTGGCGGCCAAGGGGGCGATCCGGGCCCGCAACTCCGATGTCAGCTACGCGATCGCGGCGATCCTGGCGCTGGGCGCGGTGTCGCTGTTCGTGTTGCCGCCGTTGGGGCACGCGATCGGTCTCACCGACCACGAATTCGGTTTGTGGGCCGGGCTTTCCGTGGACAACACCGCCGAAACCACCGCCACGGGATATCTGTACTCCGACCACGCCGGCAAGATCGCGGTGCTGGTGAAGTCGACCCGTAACGCGCTGATCGGCTTCGTCGTGCTGGGCTTCGCGCTGTTTTGGGCCGCGCGAGGGGAAGCCGACGAGATCGCCCGGGGCGCCAAGGCCAAGACCGCGTTCATCTGGGGCAAGTTCCCGAAGTTTGTGCTCGGCTTCCTGGTGGTCTCGGCGATCGCCACGGCGGGGTGGCTGACCAAGGGCCAGACCGCCAACCTCGCCAACGTGTCGAAATGGGCCTTCCTGCTGACCTTTGCCGGCGTGGGACTCAACACCGACATCCGTCAGATCGCGCGCACCGGGTGGCGGCCGTTGGTCGTCGCGGTCATCGGGCTGACCGTCGTCGCCACCGTCTCGCTCGGCATCGTGCTGCTGACGTCGCGCGTATTCGGTTGGGGTGCGGGAACTTAACGGTTCAGCGCCTCAACCGCATCGCGCTACGCGCCCGGCTGGGCGGGCGCTCGGATCCCCACGCCCGGCCGGCCGGGCGCTCGGCACGCCGGCCGCTCAGCCGACGTTGGTACCGCCCTCGGCGATCCGGCGCACCGCCTTGAGGAACACGTCGATCTCGTCGAAGGTGTTGTAGAACGCGAACGACGGACGGACCGTGGCCTCCAGACCCAGCCGCCGCAGGGCGGGCTGTGCGCAGTGATGGCCCGCGCGCACCGCGATGCCCTCGGCGTTGAGCGCCTTGCCCACCTCGAGCGGCTCGTGGCCGGCCAGCACGAAGGACAGCACGCTGGCCTTCTCCTGCGCGGTACCCACCAGGCGCACGCCCGGGATGTCGGCCAGCCGCGGCGTCGCGTACTCGAGCAAGGCGTGCTCGTAGGCGGCGATCCGCTCGACGCCCAACCGTTGCACATAGCGCAGCGCCTCCGTCAGCCCGACCGCGTCGGCGATGTTGCCGGTGCCGGCCTCGAACTTGGTCGGCGGTCCCTGGTACAGCGACCGGTCCAGCGTGACGTCGGCGATCATGTGACCGCCGCCCTGCCACGGCGGTGTCTCGGTCAGCGCCTCCTCGGTGCCGTAGAGCGCACCGATTCCGGTGGGGCCGTAGATCTTGTGTCCGGAGAACACGAAAAAGTCCGCACCGAGTTCGGCGACGTCGATCGGTATGTGCTGAATCGACTGAGCCCCATCGATCAGCACCCTGGCGCCGTAGCGGTGGCCGAGCTCGACGATCTTGTCCACCGGTACCACGGTGCCCAACGCGTTGGACACCTGGCTCGCGGCGACCAGCTTGGTCCGCGGACCCAGTAGCTCCTCGAACTCGCTCAGCAGCAGGTTGCCCGCATCGTCGATCGGGGCCACCTTCAGGATCGCGCCGGTCTTTTGCGAAATCAGCTGCCAGGGAACGATATTCGCGTGGTGCTCCAGGTGGGTGATGACGATCTCGTCACCGGGCTGCAGATGCTTGCCACCCCATGCGTGCGCCACCAGGTTGATCGCCTCGGTGGTACCGCGGACGAACACGATGTTCTCGGAACTCGGCGCGCCGATGAAATCGGCTACCGTGTCGCGGGCCTCCTCGTAGGCGTCGGTGGCCCGGGCCGCCAATTCGTGCGCGGCGCGGTGAATATTCGAGTTCTCGTGGGCGTAGAAGTGCGCCAACCGATCGATCACGACCTGCGGCTTCTGGGTGGTCGCCGCGTTGTCGAACCAGATGAGCGGCTTGCCGTTGACGATCTCCTTGAGGATCGGGAAGTCCGCCCGGACCGCGTTGACGTCGAATATCTCGTGCTCGTCCGAAAGCCGCGGCACGGGAGCGGCTTTGGTCAGGAAGTGGTAGTCCCCGTCGTCACCGGCCGGTGCGTTCGGTGCCGACGCGGGCGCGTCGGACCAGCCCAGGTCGGTGACGGCCGGCGCCTCGGGCAGCCACGACGGCGCCGAACCGCGCGAGCCGGCGGGCACGGTCGGTGTCGTTCCGGCCAACACACCGGGCACCGTGGGCACGATGCCGCCGGGCACCGCGAACGCACCCGGTTCACCGCCGAACCACGGGACGGCGGCCAGCGTCGTCGTGTCGGGCGCTCCCCCGCGTGGGGCCACCGGCGCCGTCTGCGGCGGGACGTCGGGTTCGGCCGACGTCGGCGCCGGTAGATAGATGTCGGAGAAATTCAGCTGCGGCACCGGCGACGGGTACACGTCGGCCGCCCCGGCGCCCGCCTGGCCGGCCGAGGTCGCCGCCGTGGCATCCGGGGCGCTGCCGCGCGGGGCCACCGGCACCGTCTGCGGCGGGGCTTCCGGTGCGCTGGAGGTGGGAGCCGGAACGTAGACGTCGTGGCCACCGACCAACGGGACCGGTCCGGGGTAGACGTCGGCCGTGCCGGCCGCCGCCTGCCCTGCCGACGTCGCCGCCGTCGCGTCCGGCACGTTGCCACGCGGCGCGACCGGGGCCGACTGCGGTGGACTGTCCAGGCCCGGCCGGATGCTGGCCGCATACAACTGGCTGGCCAGCGCGGCAAGCTCCGCAGCGCTGATAGGCAGGTCGCTTTCGGCGTCTACCGCTCGGTACTCACTTGTACTCATGGAACTGGTCCACGGCGACGTCGTCGAGCACGGCGAGTGCGTCGTCGGTCAAAACAGCCAGGGACGTGTACAGGGTGACCAGGTAAGTCGCGATCGCCGACTGGTTGATGCCGGTGAACCGCACCGACAGACCCGGCGCCTGCTCCCCGACCAGGCCGGGCTGGAACAGGCCGACCACGCCCTGCCGCTCCTCACCGGTGCGCACCAGGATGAACTTGGTCTTGCCGTCCTCCACCGGGACCTTGTCCGACGGAATCAGCGGAATGCCGCGCCAGGTGATGAACTGCGCACCGAACAGGCTGACCACTGGCGGCGGGACGCCCCGGTAGGTGGCTTCACGGCCGAATGCGGCGATACCCAGCGGATGGGTGAGGAAGAAGCTGGGCGTCTTCCACACCTTGGTGATCAGCGCGTCGAGGTCGTCGGGCGCGGGGGCACCGGCGAGCGTCTGGATGGTCTGCTCCGGCGTGGCCTGCGCGAGCAACCCGTACTCGGGGCTGTTGATCAGTTCGAACTCTTGACGTTCCTTGATCGTCTCGATCGTCAGCCGCAGCTGCTGAGCGATCTGGTCGTGCGGGCTCGAGTACAGGTCGGACACCCGGGTGTGAATGTCGACCAGCGTCGAGATGCTACGCAGCGTGTATTCGCGCGGGCTGGTCTCGTAGTCGACATAGGTCTCCGGCAGCGGTTCGTCGGTGCCGGCGCCCGCCTCGGCCTTGATCGCCACCTGCTCGGCTGGGTCCCGGTGGAGGCCGGCATCTACCGGGTGAACCGGGTGGTCAACCCCG
>NZ_LZMG01000191.1:0-78792 GCF_001673615.1 Mycobacterium sp. 1245499.0 | reverse complement strand
CGCGCTGGCCCGCAGCTCTTCCCGCTCGCGATAGCGTTCCATCTGCTCGGGGTTCGCGACGAACGCCTGCAGCCCGATGGCCAGCGCGGTCGAGGAGGTGTTGCGCTGGGCGTCACCGGTGGCGTATTGGACGCGCACCGCGAAGGTCGACGTCGAGATGGACGGCCAGCACATCGCCAAGGGCGAACGCGTGGTGTCGACGCTGCGTTCGGCCAACCGCGACGAGGAGGTGTTCCCCTCGCCGTTCACCTTCGACATCGGCCGACAGCCCAACCCGCACGTGGCGTTCGGCGGCGGCGGACCGCACCACTGCCTGGGCGCGATGCTGGCCCGGGCCGAACTGCGCGCGGTCCTCGACGAGCTGCTGCTGCGCTGCGACGACATCGAGATCGGTCCGGCGAAGGTGGCCCATCCGAATCTAACCACCAACATGTCGATCTACGACGAGATGGCCATCTCGCTGACCGAGCGGCGCTGAATCACTTACGCGCGAAAGCTCAGTCGACCAACCGCAGCGCGGCCTTAGGACATTGATCTACCGCGGCCCGCACATCGATCTCCAGACGCGGCGGGACCGGGCCGTCCGCGATCTGCACGACGTCCTCGTCGCCCAGCTCGAACACTTCCGGCGCAAGCGATTCGCAGAAGCCATTGGCCTCGCACAAGTTCTCATCGACCGTAACGCGCATCAGCTGCCCTCCACTTCTCATAGGCCCTTGGGTCGGGTCCCGATCACCCCGCCGGTCGCCAGGCGGGTCAGCTCTTCGTCGGTCAGCCCGCACCTTTCGCGCAGGACCTCCTCATTGTGCTCGCCCAGCTTCGGCGGCGGCCGCAGCAGCCACCGCTGCTGGCCGGCGAGCCGAGCGAACGGCGGGCAGGGGTAGAGCCCCAGCCCGGTGCTCGAATGATGCAATGCCTCGAAAAAGCCGCGCTCGCGCAGTTGCGGGTTGTCGGTGACCAGCGACGGCGACACCACCGGCGCGGCGGGAATTCCCGCGCCCGCCAACAGCTCCACCGCCGCATCGCGTGGCCGCCCGATGAACCAGTCCGCCAGCCGGGCATCGATGTCGTCGGCTCGACGGTGCCGCCCGGCGATCGTGGACAGCTCCTCGTCGTCGCACCACACCGGTCGGTCCATCAACGCCACCAGCGCCCGCCACTGCGCGTCGTCGCGAACGGTGATCGCGATCCAGTCGTCGGGTCCGGCGCACCGGTAGATGTTCTGGATCGCCGTGCCATGACCGCGGTTGCCGCGACGGCTCAACGTCACCCCGAACACTTCGGACTCGATCGCCTGAATCGCGGTGGCGTTGAGCACGGTTTCCAGCATCGGCAGCTCGACCAGCTGGCCGGTCTGAGTGCGTTCGGCGAAGCTCAGCGCGGCCAGCACGGCGAACGCGGCGTGCACACCGGCCAGCGGATCGCAGGCCCCGCGCGGTGTCACCGGGGGCGCGTCGGGCAGGCCGGTCACCCAGGCCAGGCCGGCGATCTGTTCCATGGTGGGCGCGAACCCGACGCGTTCGCGCCACGGCCCCTCGACGCCGAACGCCGGCATCCGGGCGAACACCAGTTTCGGGTTGACCTTGCGCAGCACGTCGTCGGTCAGCCCGAATTGCTCCATCACCCGCGGCGAGAAGTTCTCGATCACCACGTCGGCGCCGGCGACCAGCTCGGTGAACAGACCGCGGCCCCGCTCGGACCCCAAATCCAGTGTGACCGAACGCTTGTTGGTGTTCATCGCGTGGAACACCCAGCCGTACTCCCACCAGTCGTCCACGTCGGTGCGCATCCCGCCCGAATACCGGATGCCGTCGGGACGCTGGATCGACTCGATCTTGACGACGTCGGCGCCGAAGGCGGCCAGCAGGTGGGTTGCGGCGGGCCCGGCCCAGAAGGCGGTCAGGTCGACGACACGGACACCGGCCAGCGGCAGCCCGTCGGGCTCCGGCTCCTCTTCGAATTCCGAACGGCGCCAAGGGGACTCGTTATCCGCTTCGCCGACGAGGGGCGTATCACCCACGGGTCTGGGTGCGCAGGCCGCCATCAGCCAGGGCGGCCGCGGCTGATCGAACCCGGCGGGGTTGGCGACGAAGACTTCGCGCTCGCGCACGTACTCCAACTCCCGGATGGTGGCACCGTTGCCCAGCGCCGCGATCGGCAGCCGGAACAGCTGTCCGAGTTCGACGATCTCCGCGACGGTCCGTTCGGCCAGCCAGGGACGGATCTGTTCGCGGATCAGGTCGCGGTATTGCCACCGGCCGATCTGAAACCGCAGCTGTTCGATCTCCTCCAGCTGCGGACATTCCACCATCGCGGCGAAATCGAGCCACTGTTGACCGGTGACCATGGTGATCCCGACGTAGCCGTCCTTGGCGGGTTCGATCGAGGGGACCTCGGTGGTGCGCCCGATCGGCGGGACGCACAGCAGCTGGGAATGCAGCCATTCGCTGCTCTGCATCGTGGTCAGCGCTTCCAGCATGGACAGGTCCAGGTGCTCGCCGGGACCGCCGCGCTCGACGCGGCGCCGGACGGCCAGGGTGCCGAAGGCGGCGAACACGCCGCCCATGTACTCGCCGAGATCGCCGCCGATGGCGATCGGCGGACCGGCGGGGTCGCCGCGGAAGCCGGGCGAGCCGGCCCACGCCTGCAAGGTGAACTCGGTGGCGGCCCGGTCCGCGTAAGGTCCGGTCCAGCCGAAGTCGGAGATGGTGACGATGATCGCCCGCGGCGAGTGTTCCAGCAGTCGTTCCGGGTCGATGCCCAGCGCCGCGGCGCGCGCCCGGCCGGCGGTGACGACGATCACGTCGGCGCCGGCCAGTTCGTCGCGGTAGCGCTGTGAGTCCGGAGCGAACGTCATGCTGCGCTTGCCCGCGTTGAGGTAGCTGAAGAACGGGGCGGCGCGCCCCTGGGCAAGCGGGGACCCGCTGGCGGTGTAGCTCCGCAACGAATCCCCTTGCGGCGGCTCGATTTTGCGCACCTGCGCGCCGGCGTCGAGCAGCAGCTTCCCGCAGTAGCTGCCCGCTATCCGGTCACTGATCTCGACGACACGCAAATCGTGTAGCGGTGTCGGCCGGCTGTCGGCCCGCTCGCTCAATTACACCCGCCCTTCCGATCGGCATGCGACCAGAGAAGCTATTTATATCATTACTGTTAAAATAGCTAAGCCAGCGAGTTGCTTGTGTTTTGAGGATCGGATGACCGCCTTGGGAATTGGCCCCGACGCCCGGCGCCGGCTGTCGGCGCCGCGGATCGCCGAAATCGTAGCCGACGAGTTGCGCCGTCAGATCATCGACGGTGAACTCGCGGACGGTGATCTCTTGCCACGTCAAGAGGTGCTCGTCGAACAATTCAATGTGAGCTTGGTGTCGCTGCGCGAAGCCCTGCGAATTCTGGAGACCGAGGGGCTGGTTTCGGTGCGGCGGGGCAACCGTGGCGGCGCCGTCGTGCACGCCCCGGCCAAGACCAGCGCCGCCTACATGCTCGGGTTGTTGTTGCAGAGCGAGTCCGTGGAGCTCGCCGACCTCGGCATGGCCCTGCAGGAACTCGAGCCCGCCTGCGCCGCCCTGGCCGCTCGCCGGCCGGACCGGGCGAGCACCTTGGTACCCGAACTCACCCGGATCAACGAGTCGATGGCCGAAAACCTGGACGATGGAAGGCTTTTCACCGAAATCGGGCGCGAGTTCCATGACCACGTCGTGCGCGGTTGCGGCAATCACACGATCATCGCGGTCGTCGGCAGCCTCGAGACACTGTGGAGCAGCCACGAACGACAGTGGGCCGACGAGAGCGCGTCCCGCGGCACCTACCCGTCGCTCACTCAGCGCCGCGCGGTGCTCAACACCCACGTCAAGCTCACCGAGACGATCGCCGAGGGCAACGTCGATCGGGCTCGCCGCATCGCGGGCCGGCACCTGGCCGACACGCAGACCTACGTCCTGTCCGGTCAGCACGACCAGCGCATCTACGCGCTCTCCCCGCAGGCGTTGTCGCGGCCGCGAGACATTCGGCACTCCTGAAGGGCGGCCTGCACGGTCATGCGAACCGCATTGGTCACCGGCGGTAGCGGCGGGATCGGAAAGGGCTGTGCCCGCAAGCTGGTTGAGCGCGGTTACGACGTGGTCCTCTCGGCGCGCCGCGAGGCCCCGCTGCGGGCCGCCGCCGAGGAGATCGGTGCCCGCCACATCGTCGCCGACGCGTCCGACCCGAGCAACTTTTCCGCTGCCTTAAGCACATTGGCGGCGATCGATCTCGTCGTTCACGCCGCCGGCGCGCTCGGGGGTACCTACGCACGCAAGCAGACCTTCGAGCAGTGGCAGGCCATCATGTCGGCCAACCTGGATTCGTGCTTCGTGGTGACCTCGGCGGTCCTGCCGAAGATGTCGGCGGGCTCGCGGCTGGTGTTCATCTCGTCGTCGGCCGCACACGAGCCGATGCCGGCCCGCACCGCCTACTCCGCGTCGAAGGCCGGGATGAACGCGTTCGCGCGAGCCCTGGCGCTCGAGGTCGACCGCGACGGCATCAGCGTGCATATCGTCACGCCGGGCCCGGTGGCCACCGAGATGCTGCAGGACGTCCCCTTCGAGATGTATGCGATTCAGGTCGCGGACGTCGCCGAGGCGGTCGCCTGGCTGGACACCGTCGACCCGTCGGTCGATCTGCCGGAGATCCGGCTGTCGGCCGTGGAGCGCGGCCCGTTCGCGCGACCGCCGGTCGTGCCGGCCGAAGCCCGGCGCCGCGCGAAACGCGGCTGAGGCCTACGGCGCCGGAAAGGCTTTGATCACCGATTCGCCGAACTCGTGCAAGGACTCCGGGGCGGCGAAGTCGGCGAACCATACGTAGAACCGCTCTACCCGCTGGGCGGCCAAACCAGTGAAGTGTCCGATCAGCTCGTCGGCGTCGCCGCAGACCAGCCCCGATCCGAGGTTGCCGAATCGCCGGATGCTGACCTCGCGCACGCTATCGGGATCACCACCGGACCGCACGAAGCCGATCATCTGCTGAATCGACATCCGGGCCGTCCCCGCGGCCCCGGCGAGCTTCGGCAGCCGGTCGAGCTGGTGCGCCGGTAGATTCCACCAATCCGCGTGCTCGCGAACGAGTTCCATCATCATGGGTCCACTCCCACCCAGGACCAGCGGTATCGGGTGAGATCTCGGCGGCGCTTGCGGGGCCGGGCCGTTTCGCTCGTCGCCGTCGCCCCAGTACTGCTTGAGCAATCTCAGATGCCGGCCGAGTTGCTCGACCCTCGCCCGCGGATCCTGTTGGCCGACATCAAATCTGGTGAACTCCGACGGCCATGATCCCGCGCCGAGGCCCAGCTCGAACCTGCCCTCCGACGCCTCGGACAACGTGACGGCCTGTTTGGCGAGCACGGCAGGGTGCCGAAACGCGTCGCACAGCACCAGATGCCCGATCCGCAAGCGCTCGGTCTTGGCCGCCACCCAGCTGGCAATGCCCATTGCCTCCCAGATGCTTTCGTCGGGCAGCCCGGGCGCCTCCAGGTGATCGATGAAGGCGATTCCATCGAAACCGCTGGCCTCGGCCTGATGTGCCCGGTCCGCAATGTCGGCCGCCGACAATCTCACCTGGGGCAGGAACAGATACCACTCGGCCACGCGCCACCTCTACGTCGGATCCGTGCGATTGCGACGGCACGGCTAGTTTATTATCTTTACTATGTTAGAGGTCTTATGGATGTCGGGCTGAACTCGGAGCAGCTGACGCTGCGCGACACCGTACGCGACATATTACGTACGGAGTGTCCACCCGATGCCGCGCGTCAAGCGATCACCGACCCCGAGCGCTGGCGCACGCTGTGGAAGACGGTCGTCGACCTCGGCTGGACCGAGCTGGCCGCCCCGGGCGTCGGTGACTACGGACCGGTCGAGCTGGCCCTGGTTCTCGAGGAATGCGGTGCGGCGCTGGCCCCAATTCCGTTGTTGGGCAGCGTAGGTCTGGCCGCGGGCCTGCTGCGCAACACCGGGCTTGACGCGGTGCTGACCGACATCGCCGGCGGTGTCGTGGCCACGCTGGCGGTTCACGCCCAGGGATCCCGACTGCCCGGGGCGCCCATGACACTGCGCCAAGGACGCCTGCGCGGCACGGCGATTGCCGTCCCCAACCTGTCGCGCGCCGAGCTCGTCGTCACGCTGGCCCGCTGCGACGACGGTGACACCGTGGCGGCGGTCGCGCGCTGCGGCGACGGCGTCACCGCGGTGCCGGCGGCCGAATCCACCGATCCCGCTCACCCGTTGGCCGGCGTCGAGATCGACGCCGAGCCCGTCGCGGTGGCGCCCGCCGACCTCGATTCGGCATTGACGGCGCCCTGGGTGGCCGCGGCCGCCGACCTGCTGGGCGTGGCGAGCGCCGCGCTGCACCGCTCGGTCGAGTACGCGAAGTCACGGCGCCAGTTCGGCCAGCCGATTGGTGCGTTCCAGGGCATCAAACACGCACTGGCGGACAACTACGTCAGCATCGAACGCGCCCGCAGCCTGACCTACGCCGCGGCGGCGCGCCTTGCCGAACCGGACACGCCCTCGACCGACATGTGGACCGCCGCGGCGTTGGCCAAGGCGGCGGCCAACGATGCGGCGGCCAGTTGCACGCGCACGGCCGTTCAGGTGCACGGCGCCCTGGGGCAGACCTGGGAGCACGACGCCCACCTCTACGTCAGGCGCGCCTGGCAGGGCGCCGCCCTGCTGGGCGACAGCCGCGCCCTGTATTACGAGGTGGGCCGCCGATTCTGTGGGGGTGCCGCGTGAGTCGCACCGGCGACGATGCAGCGGGGGCACGCCCCCACAAGTGGGAGGTACCCCCGCCCGCTTGCGGGGGACGCCGCGACGAGCAGGAGCGGTGCCGGTGAGTGTCGTGGTGGACGAATTCGGCGCGTGGCTGGCGGAGTTTCTGCCCGACGACTACTACGCGAACTATCGGCAATACCGCTGGGATCTGAGTTTGCGGCGCGATTACCAGCGGGCCTCATTCGAGGCCGGGTGGTTGCAGCCGACCTGGCCCCGCGAGCACGGCGGCCGATCGCTGGGCCTGCGCGACGCCATGGAGGTCCGAATCGAGGCGGCACTGCGGTCGGCACCCAAGCTCCCCAACATCGCGGGGCCCGGCGTCGCCGCGCCGGGCATCCGGCAATTCGGCACACCCGCCCAGATCGAGCGTCTGCTCGTCCCGCTGCTGCGGGGCGACGAGTGGTGGGCGCTGGGCATGTCCGAGCCCGAAGCGGGGTCGGATTTCGCCGGCCTGCGCACCCGCGCGGTGCGCGAGGGCGACGTGTTCCGGGTCAACGGCCACAAGATCTGGACCACCCAGGCGCACCTGTCGCGGTGGTGCACCCTCTACGCCCGCACCGATCCGGACGCGCCGAAACACCGTGGCATCTCGTGCCTCATCCTCGACCTGCAGTCGCCCGGGGTCAGGATCGAACCCATCCGGATGTCGTCGATCTCCGATGAGACGTTCTGCGAGGTCTTCCTCGACGACGTCGCAGTGCCGGCGGAGAACCTGTTGGGACCGTTCAACGGCGGCTGGCACGTCGCCATGTCGTCGCTGCACCACGAACGCCAGATGATCTGGATCATGAACTGGGTTGAGATCAAACGCGGGCTCGACTCGGTGCGCGACGCCGCGGCCTCGAGCCACGACGCCTACGCCGAACTCGGTGCACTGCTGGCAGACGCCGAAGCATTGCGGGCCACCGGTTACCGCGCCCTGGGCAACGAACTGGCGGGCCGGCCCAGCCCGGAAGCCGACACCATGAAACTGCTCGGATCGCTGACCTTACAGCGGGTTTGGGAACTCAGTGCGGCCGCGGCGGGCCCGGATTCGGCCACCGACCCGGATCTGCTGTTCGAACGCCAGGACGCGCTGGCCGCGACCATTTACGGCGGGACGTCGGAGGTCCAGCGCAACATCATCGCCGAGCGCCTGCTCGGGCTGCCGAAGGGATGACGACAATGGATTACGACCTCGGCGACGACGCCGGGCAACTGCGCAGCCACCTGCGCGAGCTGGTTGCCAACCACATCCCCGCCGACTTTCTGGGCGCCTGCACCGAAAACCCGCAGGACCTCGCCACCACCGAGACGTTCTGCAAGCTCCTGGCCACCGAGGGGCTGCTGGCATTGGCGTGGCCGAAAGAGCATGGCGGCGGTGGTGGTTCGGTCTGGCAGCAGACGGTCCTGCGCGAGGAGATGTGGGCGCAGCACGAACCGCGCGGTCCGCAGTACATGGGGATCAACTGGGTCGGGCCCGCGCTCATGCGGTACGGGACGGCCGAACAAAAGGCCAAGCACCTGGCGGCCATCGCCTCCGGGGACGTGATCTGGTGCCAGGGCTTTTCCGAGCCGGAGGCCGGCACCGACCTGGTGTCGTTGCGCACCCGCGCCGTTGCCGACGGCGACGGGTGGCGCATCACCGGCCAGAAGGTGTGGACGTCGTACGCGCTGATGGCGTCCTGGTGCGTGCTGGCGGCCTGCACCGATCCCGAAGCCCCAAAGCACAAGCGGCTCACCCTTTTTCTCATTCCGATGGACCGGGCCGGATTCACGGTCCGGCCGATCCCGTCGATGCTGGGACCGCACCACCTCAACGAGATGTTCCTGGACGACGTGCAGGCGTATCCCGGCGACGTGCTCGGCGAGGTCGGCGACGGCTGGCGGGTGATGCGCGAAGCCCTGGCGTTCGAGCGGGTGGGCATCGCGCGCTACGCGCGCTGCGAATCGCTGCTCGAACGGATGCGCGCCCAACTCGGCGACGACTGGGACCAGCTTCCCGAAACGATCCGCACCCGCTGGGTGCGCGCCCTCGTCGACCTGCGGGTCGCCCGGTTGCTGGCCTATCGCGCCGTGTCACTGCAGGACGATCCGGCGGCCGGGGCGGCCGCCAGCGCCGCACGCATCATCACCACCACGTGCGATCAACTCGTCGCCGAGCTGCTGTTCGACGTGCTGGGCCCCACGGCGCTGGACAGCGGAACCTCCGCGGCGCTGCACGGAGCGATCGAAGACCATTGGCGTTACGCGCAGGCGGCCACGGTGGCATCGGGCACCATCGAGGTCCAACGCATGCTGGTGGCACGAGACGTATTGGGAGAACACAGGTGAAAACCGATCTGCCGCAAGACATCAGCGATTTCGCGGCCGTCGCGGGTAAGCGTTTGACCCGATTGGGCGGACCGCCGGCCGCGCTGCGCGCCGAGACCGACGACACCATCCGGAATGCGGCGCGCACCGCGCTCAACGACGTCGGTGCCTTCGAGCTCGACGTGCGCTCGGAGCCGGACGACCTGCTGGCCGCGGCGGTGCTGTGTCAGGCCGCCGGCGCCACCGTGCTCCCCTATCCGTTGGTGGAGGAGCTGCTGGCGATCGACGGCGCACGCCTGACCCTGGTCAATCCGAAAGCCCCGCGCATCGACCACGGCGATCTGGCCGGTGAGTGGGTCGCCGCGGACCTGGACGGCAATCGCTATCGGCCCCAGCCGGGGTCGCGGACCGGCGCCAAGCTGGGGCCGTTCCTGGTTCCGGCCACCTTGAGCGCACCCGATGCAAGCGTGCCCGCCGGTGACGTTAACCTTCATCTCGTGCTGGGATCATGGCGGATTCTGGGAGCGGTGCAGCAATCGCTGCGGGTGGTCACCGAGCACGTGCGCGCCCGGATCCAGTTCGGCAAGCCGCTCGCCGACTTCCAGGCCGTCAGGTTCGCCGTCGCCGATGCCGCCGTCGCGGTCCGCGGACTGCACGAACTCGCGAAGTTCACCATCTGCCGGCCGGAATCGCTTGCTGCACAGATCCATTCGGCCGACGCCCTGATTCTTCGGCTCAAGGCCGCAGACACGGCACGACAGGTGATGCGCACGTCGCACCAGTTACTCGGCGCCCTGGGTTTCTGCGACGAGTCCGACGTCAGCGTCCTCGACCGGCACACCCAGCCGCTGATCCGGTTGCCGCTGGGCACCGAGGAACTGGCCTTGCGCCTGGTCCCCTGCGTCTCGGACGGGTCCTTCGAGACGCTGTTCAGTGAGCCGGTATCGGCATGACCCGCGCCGGTGACGATGCAGCGGCGGCACGCCCCCACATGTGGGAGGTACCCCCGCCCGCTTGCGGAGGAGAGCGGCGCAGATGAGCCAATCCCCCGCCGCCGCGGTGACGCCCAATCCGTTCGCTGAGGGCATCCCGTTCGGGGTAAAACTGCGGCAGCTGGCCGAAGAACGGCGCGACGATTCGGCCGTGACGATCGTCGCGCTCGACGGCAGCGCGGCCTCGCTGACCTTCGGTGAACTCGATGCCCGCGCCAACCAGTGGGGTCGTGCGCTGGCCGGCCGTGGCGCGCAAACGGGTTCACTTGTAGCACTGGCCATTCCGAACTCCCAGCATCTGGTGCTGGCGACGCTGGGATGCTGGAAGATCGGCGCGGTGCCCGTCCCCATGCACTGGGATCTTCCCGAGTGGGAACGCGACCGGGTGCGCGACGTCATCAACCCCGCCGTGGTCGTCGACGAACAGAGCCGCTGGGAACTCGACGCAAGCGCGGCCGGCGAACCCGATGGCGCCTTGCCGGTCGCCGTCTCCCCCACCGCCAACGGGATCTGCAGCAGCGGGTCTACCGGCGTGCCCAAGGTGATCCTCAACCTGGCGCCCTCGCTGTGGATCCCACAGCAGGGCGAACCGTTCCTGTCGAACTGGACACCGGTGGCCCAGCCGCAGACCATCATGGTGCCCGCGCCGATGTATCACACCAACGGCTTCGCCACCTTCCTGATGATGCTGGGTGGCGACCATCTGGTGATACTCGAAAAGTTCGATGCGGCACTGGTTCTCGATGTCATCGAGCGGTTCCGGATCACCAACTTCACCGCCACGCCCACCATGCTGGCGCGCATCGCGGCCCGACCCGACGTGCGGCAGCGAGACCTGTCCAGCATCGTGTTCATCCTGCAGGGCGCCGCGGTGATGCCGCCGTCGCTGTTGCACACCTGGTTCGATCTGCTCAGTCCCGAGCAGATCGTGACGGCATACGGCATGACCGAAAACCTCGGGCTCACCGCGCTGCGCGGCGACGAATGGCTAGCCCACCCGGGCAGTGTGGGCCGCGGATTCCGGGACACCGAGATCCGGATTCTGGACGCCGACAAGCGACCGCTGGGTCCCGGCGAAGACGGTGAGGTGTACCTGCGGGCGCCGATGAGCGCCGGATACCGCTATCTGGGCGGAGCGCCGCCGCTGCCGTCGACCGAGGACGGGTTCCGCTCCGCCGGCGACATCGGCCACCTGGACGAGGACGGCTACCTCTACATCGTCGACCGCCGCGTCGACATGATCGTCAGCGGCGGCGCCAACGTCTTTCCGGCCGAAGTCGAGTCGGCGCTCGCCGGACACCCCGGCATCGCCGACGTCGTCGTGATCGGCCTGGCCGACCCGCAATGGGGGCGCCGGGTGCACGCCGTGGTTCAGCGCGCCGACTCCGACGGGGCCGCGCCACTGACCGAACTGGAAGTGATCGAGTACGCGAAGAACCGCCTCGCCCCCTACAAAGCGCCCAAGACCGTCGAGTTCGTCGATGCGATTCCCCGGACCGCGGCGACCAAGGTCAACCGCTCGGCGATGATCGCGGCCCGGGGCGGCTAGTCCGGCGGCAACGGCGGGAATTGGGCCCGCTTCTCGATGGCTCCGCGGTAGGCATGCACGCGACCCGGGATCGTTCCCAGCACCGCGATGGTGTGGCCGTTACGGCCGTACGCGGCAACGAATTCCCACGAGTCGGGATCGCCTTCGACGAATTCCAGCGCATCGTATCCTGTTGGTACGCCGAGCATCTGGACCTTGACGTCGTATTGATCGGACCAGAAGTAGGGCAGCTCGTCGTAGGTGTCCGCGCGGTCGAGGCCGGCCAGCAGGGTCCGGGCGGCGGCCGCACCCTGACGTCCGGCGTCGTCCCAGTGCTCGGTGCGCAGGTGGCGCTCGTAGAGCGGATGCCACCAGCGCGCGACGTCGCCGGCCGCGACGACCGGGACGCCCGCGGCGTCGCCTTGGACCGCGCCCGTGCCATCGCAGACCACTCCGTCGTCGACCCGCAGTCCCGTGCCGTCCAGCCACTCGGTCGCAGGAACCACGCCAAGGCCGATGACGACGAGATCGGCCGGCACCTGCGAACCGTCGCTGAGCCGAACGGCCTCGACCCGCCCGTTGCCGACGAATGCGTCGACACCCGCGCCGACCCGCAGGTCCACGCCATGGTCACGGTGCAATTGGGCCCAGTAGGGCGCCAACTCCTTGCCCAATGCGGCGAGCAGCGGGTTTTCGGCCTTCTCGATGAGGACCACGTCCAGGCCCAGGGATCGACAACTGGCGGCCACCTCCGCGCCGATGAAGCCGCCGCCCACCACGGCCACCCGCGGGCGCGCGCCGAGTGTTTCCCGGATCCCCAGGCAGTCCTCGACCGTGCGCAACGTCAGCACGCCGTCGGGCACCGGCCCGCCCGGCCACTCGCGCGGCACCGCGCCGCTGGCGATGACCAGTCCGTCGAATTGCACAGCGAGGTCGTGATCTTCGTCGCGAACGTGAACCGTACGCGCGGCCATGTCCAGCTTGAGCGCCGAAGCTCCGCGCAGCACGCGGGCATCGAGCTCGAACTGGGGCGCGAGGTCGACGCCGGCCCTGTGCACCTCGCCGGTGAGCAACTTCTTCGAGAGCGGAGGCCGGTGGTACGGGGCCTGGCGTTCGGCGCCCACAATGGTCAAGTCACCGTCATACCCCTCTTGTCGCAGGGTCTCCGCCGCCCGCGTCCCGGCAACGCCCGCACCGACGACGACAACCTGCCTGAGCTGATCTGTGGGCATCGGTCAGTCCTGCACCGTGATCGCCCGAGTGGGACACGACACCTCGGCCCCAACCAGCTTGTCCCGCAACGACTCCGGCGGTTGCTCCTGCAGCACGTGGAGTCCGTCCTCTCGCACGTCGAACACCTCGTGGCAGATGCTCATGCACACGCCATTTCCATCGCAGGTGTCCAGATCCACCACAACCTTCATCGGACCTCGGCCTTTCTTGCCGCACCGGTGGAACTTTCGGTGCCTCGAGAACTGTCAGGACCACCCGACTTCGCTTGCGAGCGCGCGCGCTCCTTAGCCGCTCTCGCCACCGGCGAGTAGTTCAGGTAGTCGACCGCCATCTGCGTGGACGCCTCATCGTTGGGATGATGACTGGGCCGCAGGTACCGGACGGGCGTTGTCACCATGAGCTTCCACGGGCCTGGCAACCGGTACTCGCGGGCGGCCCACAACCAGTCGCGCCAACGCCACTTTTGGTCGATCGTGGGGTCTTGGGCCATCAGGTAGCGGGCACCTGCGACCCACCAGGCGATGAACAACGGCGTAGTGAAGAACATCGAGAACGCCCTGATCCAGTAGTTGCCGCTGACATGCTGGAACACGTCGTACACCAGCGAGCGGTGCTCGACCTCCTCGGCGCCATGCCAGCGCAGCAGGTCGAGCATCATCGGGTCGGCTTTCGCATAGTCCAGGCCTCGGTTCGTCAGCACCCACTGGCCCAACATCGCGGTGTAATGCTCGAGCGCCGCCACATCGGCCAGGCGTCGATACAGCCACCACCGCTTCATCGCGGGCGTAAACCACCTGGGCGGATCACCCAACGTCAGTGACAACAACCTGCCGAGCCGGTCGGTGTACGGCTTGGTATCGATGCCCTGCTCGGCCAGATGGTCCAACACCACCTGGTGCGCCCATGCATGCCAGGACTCCTGCTGAATGAACGGTTTGATCGCCGCCTCCAGCTCGGGATCATCGACCAGCGACGACGCTTCGAGGACCGCCTTGATGAAGTGCCGCTCACCCTCGGGCAGCAAAAGATGCAACACGTTGATCATGTGCGTCGAGAACGGGTCGCCGGGCACCCAGTGCAGCGGGGTGTCCGACCAGTCGAATCGAACCATCCGTCGATACTTCGGATGTCCCTCGTGGTGAAGTTGGACCTCTGGCATCTCCGAACCCTTTCCTCCCTCGGCCAACCGCGGCGCGCCGGTCGATTTTCCAAGGAGCGGTCGACTTGCGAGTCGAACCTCGACCCCCGTCGCGTTTCACCGCCCCCGTTGAGTGCCGCACTTCGCCGAGTACAGCCGTTCACTGAGCGCGTACCCGCACCGGCGGCCGGCTATTCGCTCCTGCGGTGCCAAGCACCTGAGAATTCGCTGTCGAGACCCGCCATCGTCTTCGATCAAGGGATAGGTTGCCAGGCGCGGTAACCTCATTCTCATGGCGCGAGCAGCGCGCAATGGAAGGGGACCACTCGCTCATGGCCGACCCCGGCGACGACATCGAGATCACGCGCGGCGACCGCTTCATCAAGACGGCCGTGGCGATACTGGGCGAAACGGGACGCACCGACTTCACCGTGCAGGAGGTCGTCGCACGGTCCAAGACGTCGTTGCGCGCCTTCTACCAACACTTCAGCAGCAAGGACGAGTTGCTGCTGGCCCTGTTCGACCGAACCATCGCCCAATCGGTCAAGACGTGGCGCGCGGAGACGACGGCACTGGACAGCACCTCGGCGCTGAAGCTGTTGATCGACCGACTCAGCCAGCAGCCGGAATCGAGCACCCAGGACAGCCTCAACCGCGCGTTGACGCTCTACAACCAGCACCTGGCCGAGACCCGGCCGCGCGAATACGCCCGAGTGCTCTCTCCCCTGCACGGACTGATTCGCGACATCGTCGGGCAAGGCATCACCGAGGGGGTCTTCAACCCCGGATTGGACGTCGGCGCGGCGGCCGCCATCGTCATGCAGACGATGATGGGTGCGCAGCGATTGCATTGGCTCGGTTCGGAATTGAACGGAACGCCGGTCGACGCCGGCCAGCTGTACGACTTCTGCAGCCGCGCCCTGGGCATCCGCGACACCGAGGAAGAGTCGACCGCCCCGTCGCTGGCCGAGCTGTTCGGCCAGATCGGCATGCGCCCCACGACCCGCAATGGCCAATTCGCCATGACCATGCCGGTCAGCCCCGCGGTCGTCAACACCTCCGGCGCGCTGCAGGGCGGCCTGATCGCCACGCTCGTGGACGTGGCGGGCGGACAATTCGGGCTGGACTACCTGCAGCCGGGCACCACGATGACCACCGCGGATCTGTTCATCCGCTACCTGCGGCCGGTCCGGCAGGGGGCGGCCTTCGCGGTGCCCACGATGCTGCGGTCCGGACGACGGGCGATGGTGATGCAGGTCGACATCTACGGCGACGGAGACGACGAACTGCGCGCCACGGCCACCGTGAATTTCGCCGTCATCAACGGCGACACCCCGACGGGCGGGCTGCGAGTCGACGGCTGAATCGCTACACCCTGTTGCGCACAAGTGGTAACGTCGTTACCACAGGTGAGAATTGAGACTTCTGCTAGGAGATCGCCATGCCGTCCCGGGAACTGCCCTTCCCCGTCTTCGACGCGGACAACCACATGTACGAGCCGCAGGAAGCGCTGACCAAATTCCTGCCGGAAAAGCGCAAAAACGTCATCGACTACGTCCAGGTACGCGGCCGCACCAAGATCGTGGTGCGCGGGCACATCAGCGAATACATCCCGAACCCGACGTTCGAAGTGGTGGCTCGCCCGGGCGCACAGGAGGACTACTTCCGCAACGGCTCACAGGGCAAGAGCTACCGCGAAATCCTCGGCGAGCCAATGAAGGCCATCCCCGCCTTCCGCGAACCGAGTGCGCGCCTGGAGGTTATGGACGAGCTCGGCATCGACTTCGCGCTGATGTTCCCGACCCTGGCCAGCCTGGTCGAAGAGCGCATGAAGGACGACCCGGAGATGACCCACGACGTCATCCACGCGCTCAACGAGTGGATGTACGAGCAGTGGTCGTTCAACTATAAGGACCGCATCTTCGCCACCCCGGTGATCACGTTGCCGATCGTCGACCGCGCGCTCGAGGAGCTTCAGTGGTGCCTCGAGCGCGGCGCGCGCACGGTGCTGGTCCGCCCGGCGCCGGTGCCCGGTTACCGCGGCAGCCGGTCGTTCGGCCTCGAAGAGTTCGACCCATTCTGGCAGGCCTGCGTGCGCGCCGAAATCCCCGTCTCCATGCACGCCTCGGACAGCGGTTACTCGGAGCTGCTCAACATCTGGGAACCCGGCGACGAATTCCTGCCCTTCAAGCCGACCGCCTTCCGCAGCCTGGCCATGGGTCACCGCCCCATCGAGGACGCGTTTGGCGCCCTGATCTGTCACGGCGCGCTGACCCGCAACCCCGACCTGCGCATCCTGTCCATCGAGAACGGCGCCGACTGGGTGCCCAACCTGTTCAAGGGCCTCAAGGGCGTCTATAAGAAGATGCCGCAGGCCTTCGCCGAGGACCCGATCGAGACGTTCAAGCGCTGCGTCTACGTCAGCCCGTTCTGGGAGGACCGGTTCACCGAGATCGTCAACATGGTCGGCACCGACCGGGTGGTCTTCGGATCCGACTGGCCGCACCCCGAGGGCCTCAAAGACCCGATCACCTTCGTCGACGAACTCGCCGAGTTCAGCGATGAGGACAAGGCAAAGATCATGGGCGGCAACCTGATGAAGCTCATGAAGGTCTCGGCGCCCGCCAAGAAGCCGGTCTCGGCGTAGTCGCTTAACTGACCGCTCGCCGGGCCCGTGTAGCGGGGCCGACGTTGGGTACTCGTCGAGGCGTGGCACCGCACGATGGGACGCCGGTCAATATCGACGACGACGTCGCGTTTCTCACCGAGCAGATCGACGCGCTCAAGCGACTCGGACAGCGTGACGACGTCGACGATGAAGAGGTCTACGACCTCAACATCCGGTGGGGCACCGCCCTCGCGGGACGGCTGCCGCGCGTGGCGCACTACAGTTCGCTGGGCCAACTCGGCGAGGACGATCAGCGGCGGTTCGGTTCGCTGTGCGATCAGCTACGCGAGTTATCGCCTCTGATAGAGCGATTCGATCTGACCCGGCCGAAGCTTCCCGGATCCAACGAGGGCCAGGCTAGCGGGGGTCATGCTTGGAAGCGTCCGTGGCGCCTGGCGCGTAGGTGAGAAAGTCCTTGTCGGACAATCTGATCGCGGTCCGTGGCTTCGCGCAGTCCGGATTGCGACAGGTCAGCGCGACCAGGTAGGCGTCGGCGTCCTCATTCAGAAACAGGTAACCCAGGTAGAGGGCGTCGCCCACGGCGAAATCCGTTGCGCCGCAGGCTTCACAATGTCCGCCCTTGGCGGTGACTTGCTTCAGGACGCGATGTCGGGCCACCGAATCCAAGCTGATCAGCTCGGGACGTACCCCGACCCCCTCGGTCGCCGTGTCGGTCATCTCAGATTTCCACGTCCTTGTCGTAGTACACGCGGTCTTCGCGCCAGCCTCCGGTACCCATGCCGATGCCGGCGTAGTCCTCGACGAACTCGATCTGATTGATCCACTTGGCCATCTTGAATCCCACTTGGGTTTCCACCCGCAGACGCAACGGCGCGCCGTGCTGGATCGGCAAAGGCGTGCCGTTCATTTCGTACGCCAGCAGGGTCTGCGGCTTGTCGGCGAACTCGAGGTCAAGCACCTCGTAGAATTGGCCTCCGCCGTGCGACGCCGGCTCGTCGGTGCTGTTGTCCTGCATGGTCAGGAAGCAGACGTAGCGCGCCTGGGGCAGCGGCCGCACCAAGTCCACCAGCTGACGCAGATGGACTCCGGTCCACTGGCCGATGCTGGTCCAACCTTGGACGCAATTGTGCATCACGCATTGGGTTTCCGACTCGGCGAGGGCCCGCAGCGCGCTCAGGTCCAGGATCACCGGGTTTTCCACCAGTCCACCGACCCGCAGTCGCCAGTCCACGAAGTTGTGCACCGCCATCACCTTGTATTCCGTGCTGGTGGGCGGCTTTCCGTTGACGCGGTGCTGCTTTGAGATCTTGTGGGCCGGATAGTTCTGTCGTGAATTGAGCGGCCGCAACAGCAGACGACGAGTGGCGGTGACCACCGCCCCCAGCACCCGCTGCACGGACCGCGGGTTGCGCAGGCTCCAAATCGTGGCCGCCACATGGATGCCGATGATCGCCGCAATGATCATCAGTGAGATCGCGGTCGACCAGTAGGTGTTGCGAACGGCGCCGAAAATCATTGCCGCGGTGAGCCGGCCCCAACCCCAAAAGAAAATCATCGACAGGTGAATCGCGATGAAGACCAGGAAGGCGACCAGACCCAAGAAGTGCAAGCTGCGCGCCCATTGGCGACCGCCCCACATCTGCACGTACCACGGGAACCGCGCCTCGATCGCCGGCGACTGAGCGGCCCCGGTCAGGATCTGAAACGGCGCAAGGATGAAGACGACTCCCGCGTACGTCAGCTTCTGCATGGCGTCCAGCGGCTCGCCGGGCAGCACCGGCGGAAGGTTGAACGACAGATACGTGACGATGTCGTCCCACGCTTCGGGGAAAATCGACCATGACGAGGGCCAGTAGCGGTGCCATTGGCCGGTGGCGAACAACAGGATGTAGTACGACAGGCCCAGCAGGATCCAGCCGATCACCACGAAGAAGTGCCAGTGGCGGCCCACGCCCAGCTGCGCGCGGCCGGGCAGCGAGATGAACGGGCTGTAGTCCTCTTCTTCGTCAAGGGTGTCGTAGATCCTGTCCCGCGGCATGACCTTTCGGGTAAAGCGGGCCCACTCCGAGCCCGGCTTGCTGTCGTCGTGCCAGTACAACTTCGGGTGGGTGGCCAGGATCTCGAGACCACTGCGCAGGATCAGCGTCACGAAAAGCACGTTCAGCCAATGATCGATGCGCAGCCATACCGGATAGTCCAACGTCGTCATGCCCAGGCTCCGTCAGTCATACCACTGCTGGCTGTGCGGATAGGCCACGTTGATGCCCGACAACACGGTCGTGTGCACGGCGATGAAAGCCGCCGCGCACACCATCGCCAGCGTTCCCGGCGCGAAGTCCCATCGGGCGGTCACCGCTTCCAATCCCGGCGGGCCGATCCACCGGGTGAGGACATACACGATGAGAAAGGCCGAGCAAATCAGGCTGCCGAAATACCAACCGCCTTGGGGCACTGAGGGTTTGATCCCGATCAGCATGGCGCTCGCGGCGATTAAGCAGGCGGCCGCCAACACGGCGACGTACGCGGCGAAATATCCGGGCAGGTACGGCCGGCTGGCCAGCACGTAGACATGCACCGCAACCAGGCCCGTCAGCAACGCCCCGCCCAGCGCGGTCACCGCACGGGGCAGGTTGAACGCCACCCAGCCGTTCAAGGTGAGCACTGGTGACGTCAGCAGGCGCCGCCAGAGCGCCGTCGCGCGTCGAGCCACGAGATCGGCCACGACAGCGAGGTACCCGCGCCAAACCGGCCGCAAACGGAGCCGTTTACGCGTCAAGGGCCGCGATCTTCGCAGACGTCAATTGCATTTGCCAACCGATTTAGCCGACACAATTCACAGCGGTAACCAAACCGTTGCATTACGCAGCCAAGAACCATTGCTAATGTGAACAACTACGTGTGCAAATTGGGTCAACCCATTGACCCGGTTTTCGAGTCGGCCCTTGGTTGGCGGGCCGCTCGGGGCTGCTAGGAGGACGGCCAGATGGTGGCCGAAAAAGACTGGGACAGAACCGTCGGTGCGGCAGAGGACGTGCGCCGCGTCTTCGAGAACGTTCCCGCGCTGTTGGTCGGGCTCGAGGGGCCCGACCACCGATTTGTCGCGGTCAACGCGGCGTACCGCACACTCAGTCCGCCAATCGACTCCATTGGGCTATTTGTGCGCGACATCTATCCCGAGCTGGAGAGCCAAGAAATCCTGCACATGTTCGACCGGGTATATCAAACGGGCGAGCCACAGTCGGGCACGGAATGGCGGGTCCAGGCCGACTTCGACGGCGCGGGGCAGGCACAGGAACATTTCTTCGACTTCATCGTCACGCCGCGCCGGGCGGAGGACGGCTCGATCGAAGGCGTGCAGCTCGCCTTCGTCGACGTCACCAGCCGCGTGCAGACGCGAATGGCCGACGAAGCGCGCCTCGAGGAACTCTCCGAGCGGTACCGCAACGTCCGCGATTCCGCCACCGTCATGCAGCAGGCACTGCTGGCACCCTCGGTGCCCGTCACTCCCGGCGCGGACGTGACCGCACAGTATCTCGTCGCCGCGGAGGACACCGCGGCCGGCGGCGACTGGTTCGACGCGATACCCCTCGGCGACCGGCTGGTGCTCGTCGTCGGTGACGTCGTCGGCCATGGCGTCAAAGCGGCCGCGGTGATGTCGCAACTGCGCACCGCGCTGCGGATGCAGGTCGTCGCGGGATATCCGATCGCCGAAGCGCTCGAGGCCGTCGACCGATTCCGCAAGCACGTCCCCGGATCCAACACGGCCACAATCTGCGTCGGCTCCCTGGACTTCGCCGCCGGCGAATTCCGGTACTGCACCGCGGGACACCCGCCGCCGCTGCTGGTGACGGCGGACGCCACCGCGCGCTATCTCGAGCCGTCGGGCGCGGGACCACTCGGCAGCGGCACCGGTTTTCCGGTGCGCACCGAATTCCTCGACGTGGGCGACTCGATCCTGCTCTATACCGACGGTTTGATCGAAAGACCCGGCCGGCCACTGGGCGCCAGCACCGCCGAATTCGCCGAGCTGGCCGCGAACATCGCCGGCGGACAACGCGGCTTCGTCATCGAATCCTCGCAACGGGCGATCGACCGCATCTGTTCGGAGACACTGGAATTGCTGCTGCGGTCGACCGGCTACAGCGACGACGTGACACTCCTTGCGGCACAACGCCGGACGCCGCCCGCGCCGCTGCACCTGACACTGGACGCGACGATCCGTGCGGCGCGCATGGTACGCACCCGCCTGCGCCAATGGTTGTCGGAGGTGGGCGCCGACGCGGACGACATCTCCGATGTGGTGCACGCGATCTCGGAGTTCGTCGAAAACGCGGTCGAGCACGGGTATGCCACCGAGGTCACCGACGGCGTTGTGGTGGAGGCGACGCTGTCCGGCGATGGCAGCCTGCACGCCTCGGTGAGCGACCGCGGCCGGTGGAAGGATCACCGCGAGGGCGAGACGGGGCGTGGTCGCGGCCTCGCCATGGCCGAGGCCCTGGTGTCGGAGGCGCACGTCCGCCACGGAGCCGAGGGAACGACCGCCAGTCTGACGCACCGACTCTCGCGACCGGCGAGTTTCGTCACCGATTCCGTGATCAGCCGGGCGGCCGAGCGGCGCACGTTCAACGCGGAATTCGCATCCGAGGTCAGCGAACCGGGCCGCATCGTCGTCAGCGGCGACGTCGACTCGAACACCGCATCCATCCTGGACCGTCAGATCGCCGTCGAAAGCCGTTCCGGCGTCGCACCATTGACGGTCGACCTCAGTGCCGTCACCCACCTGGGATCGGCGGGCGTCAGCGCACTGGCCGCCGCCCGCGGGCGGGCCCAGCGGCAAGGCAGTGAATACGTGTTGGTGGCCCCGCCGGGCAGCCCGGCACACCATGTCTTGTCACTGGTCCAGATCCCGGTGGTGAGCGGCCTCGCCGAGAACCTCGTCGCC
Organism: Mycobacterium sp. 1245499.0; assembly: GCF_001673615.1. Classification (NCBI taxonomy): domain Bacteria; kingdom Bacillati; phylum Actinomycetota; class Actinomycetes; order Mycobacteriales; family Mycobacteriaceae; genus Mycobacterium; species Mycobacterium sp. 1245499.0. The sequence continues at coordinate 57,238 of NZ_LZMG01000191.1, read as the reverse complement.
GAGGGTTAAGCCCGGTCGGCCCTGTCGCCGTGCCGCACCTGGTTGAACGGCACCCCGCGGTCGGCGGCGTATTCCCGGGGGAAGCCCAGCACCCGCTCGCCGATGACGTTGCGGGCCATCTCGGTGGTGCCGCCGCCGATGGCGACGGTCTGCCGGGACAAATAGCGCAGACCCGTTTCGAGTCCGGCGCCCGGTTCCCCGACGACTCCGGCACTTCCCGCGATCGCCAGCGCCGTGTCGACATCGGTCGTCGTGGTCTCGGAGTGAAACAGCCGGATGAGCGTCCCGGCGGCCGGCGGCAGCGCGCCGTCTCTGACGCTGCGGTACACGTGACCGATCAGTTGCTCGGCCACCGCGCGGTGCACCATGGCTCGACCGGCCATCTCCTGCACGCGTTCGTCGTCGGCCTGTCCGGTCTTCTCCGCAAGGGCCACGTAGTCGACCGGAATCGCGTTGCCGCCCTCGCTGCCACCGCCGCTGGCGAACTCGGACCCCTGCCCCACCGCTCGGCGCTCGTGGTAGAGCTGCCGCGAGGCCACCGCCCAGCCGCCGTTGACCTCGCCGACGACGGCGTCGTCTCCCACGTCGACACCGTCGAGGAACTCCTCGCAGAATTCGCTGGAACCGCTGAGCATCGTGATGTGCCGCAACGTGATTCCCGGATGCGCGATGGGCACCAGGAACATCGTCAGGCCCTCGTGCTTGGGTACCTCCCAATTGGTGCGGGCCAGACACAGGCCGTAATCGGCGGCGAACGCACTCGTGCTCCAGGTCTTGGCGCCGTTGATGATCCAACGATCGCCGCGGCGCTCGGCGCGGGTGAGGACGCCGGCCAGATCCGATCCGCCGCTGGGTTCGCTCAACAACTGCACCAGCACCTCCTCGCCGCGCAGCGCGGCGGCGATGTGCTGCTTCTTCTGGTCTTCACTGCCGGTGTCGAGCAGCGTGGCGCAGCAGATGGTGAACGTCGGGGTGTTGAGGATCAACGGCATCTCGTAGTCGAGGGATTCGACGTCGAAGGCCTTTTGGTATTCGTAGTCCAGCCCGAGGCCGCCGTACTCGCGGGGGAAGCAGATCCCGGCGAACCCGCCGTCGTACAACCGCTTTTGCAGTTCCCGGGCCCGCAACCACGACCGTTCGTCGTCACGCAGCGCGGCCGGTGGGGCCTCGCGGTCGATGGCGGGCATGTTGGCCGCAAGCCATGCCCTGGCCCGGGCGGCGAACTGCGCAACAGACTCGGTTGATGTCATCTCGTCTTCATCATTTCGCCGAACGACCCGCCTTCTCGAACTCGTACACGCGCAGATTGTGTTCCTCCGGCGTGCCGAACATGCTGCGGTACAACGTGATTCGACGCAGGTACAGGTGCAGGTCGTGTTCCCAGGTGACACCGATACCACCGTGCATCTGCACACAGGCCTGGACGATCTGGCCCGCCATCTCTCCCACGTAGGACTTGGCGATGCTGGCCGACAGGTTCGCTTGCGGCGCGCGGGCCGCCACGTCGGCGACGGCCGCCGAGGTGGTGGCGCGACAGGCTTCCAGCCAGAGCTTCATGTCGGCGAACTTGTGTTTGAGGGCCTGGTAGGACGCCAGCGGACGACCGAACGTGTGCCGGTCGAGTGCCCACTGCACGGTGAAGTCGAACACCGTCTGCAAAGCGCCGACCACCTCGGCGCATTGCAGCACCTGAGCGATCTGGCTCTGTCGCTCGACGAGCACCGCCGCCTCGTCGGCGGTGCCGACGGCCGCGGAGTGCGGCACCACGACCCCGTCGAAGTGCACACGGGCGTATTGCTTGACCAGATCGACCGACTGCTGGGGTTCGATCCGGACGCCAGGGGCGTCCGTCGGGACCAGGAACTGACGGATCTGCGCGCCGCTGCGCGCCACCACGAGCAGCACCGCACTCTGGGCGCCCGCCTCGACGCGGTCCTTGCTGCCGTCGATGCGGTAACCGGAGTCGGTCTCGGTGGCCGTCACCGAGGGATTCAGCGGTGCCCAACCCTGCCCCGGCTCACACACCGCCCACGACGCCACGGTTTCACCGGAGACCAGCGCCTCGATGGTGTCGGCGTGCTCGCCGGAATTTGCGCACTCGACAAGGCCGGCGAGCACGGCGCTGACCGGATACAGCGGCCCTGGCGCCACCGTCTTCCCGAGTTGTTCGGCGACCGTGGCCAGGTCGGCGAAGCCGTTCCCCGACACGCTTCCGCCGCCCAACTCCTCCGGGACCAACAGCGCGGTCCAGCCGAGCTCCGCGGCGCGCCGCCACCATGCGGGGTCGAACGAGGTGCCCTCGGCGTGCAGCTCCCGCACCCGGCGCAGCGGCGCTTCCTTGTCCAAAAAGGCCTGGGTGGTCGAGGTGAAAAGAATCTTCTCCGGAGAGTCGAGGGTCGTCATGGTGCCGAGGGGATCCTTCTTGACATTCGATCGCTGCGGCTGCAACGGAAACGGTTTGAGTGTTTGATCATCCGCCCGATCGGTCCTCGGTTGGCTGGCGTTTCTGATGTTAGCAACGCGCAATACGGTAAGAGATACCGGAGCTCAGTCGGTAAAAATTGGGACGGGCACGCCCTCCGGTGAGTCCGCCTCGTCGCCCGGCATCACCGGGGCGCGGCTGCGCTACATGGCGAACACGCGGCGCAGGGCCTGCGCATGCAGCGCCCGATTCTCCTGGGAAACAATCCAATCCGGCACCATCGAGTCGAAGCCGTTGAAGGTCGCGGCGATCACATGCAATTCGGTATGGACGTATGCGTGCAACAGCCGGTTGGCGTAGTCGATGGCCTCGTCGCGACAGGGATCGATCTCGGAGCAGCTGACGAACGTCGGCGGCAGGCCTTCGAGGTTGGCGCGGTGCGCCGGCACGTGCTGACCGTTGGCGCTGGCGTGGCCGAGGTAGTGGTTCCACGCCCGGCTCACCGCCGGACCGTTGAGGCCGGGGGTCCGCTGGAATTCCCGACGCGAGGGCGTGGCGTCGGAATCGAGCATCGGCTGGTGCAGGATCTGCATCAGAATCGCCGGACCTTCCTGGTCGAACATGCGCTGGGTCAGTCCCGCGACCAGCGCCGCACCGGCGTCGCGGCCCATTACCGCGATGCGGGCGGCGTCGGCATCCAGCTCCGCGCTGTTGTCGACCGCGTAGCGCAAGGCCGCTTCGACGTCGTCGAGCGCCGCCGGGCACGGATGTTCCGGCGCGAGCCGGTAGTCGACCGAAACAACCAGGCAGCCGCCGTCACGGGCGAGCTCCACGCAGTGCGCGTGGTCGGTCTCCAGGTTTCCGGTGACGAACCCGCCGCCGTGGGCGTAGATCACCACCGGCGCGGCGGATTCGGTGTGGCCGCGATACAACCGCAGCTCCAGTTGCTGACCGTCCGGGCCGGCGATGGATCGGGAGTCGACGGACACGCCGGTGGTGTCGGCCGACGCGGCGCGCTGGGTGGCCAGCAGGTTGGCGTGTTCACGCTCGGCCGGAAGCGTCTCGGCGCGGAATTCGAAGGCACCCAACGCCACGGCGGCGTCGCGCAGCACCGGATCGATGCGAGTGAGGCCGTGTGGCCGGGCCAGATTCGTCTGTGTCATGTCCACTCATTTTTCGGGCTCGTCGGGCGGGCTCATCGGCGGTTTCGAAAGGTAGGCCTTACCGGAAACCATCTTCAAGGTAGACCCGCGTTTTCGGGGGTCGACACACGCGGTGCTCGTCGCGGGGGAACGTGCCAGGCGTCGCAGTGCGACGGAAAGCGTCCGAGCCATTGGGCTACGTTGCTATCTATACTATGATAGCTATTTTCCGCTCGGTTCCACCCGCCGTGGACTTCGCGGGCACTCGCTTTTGGTCCGCGTGAACGGCCTTATCGGTTGTCTCAGGAGGAGCGCTGATGACGCTCAGCACTGGCCCGAACGGTCAGCCCGTCGCACCTGCATTGGATTTCACCGGCGAAACCAGCCCCTATCCCTTCTTTGAGCACATGCGCCACACCGACCCGGTATGGCACGGTTCCCTGGGCGATAACAGCCAGCTGCCAGAAGAGCTGCGGCCCAACGACGAATGGGTCCTGTTCGGTTACGACGGTGTCTCGCAAGCTTTTCGCGACGACCGCGTCTTCACCTCGGCCGCGTACGACAAGACGATCGGGCTGGTGATGGGACACACCATCCTGGCGATGGGCGGCAGGGAACACCACGACCACCGCAACCTGGTGGCCAAAGCGTTCCGCGCGACGGCGCTGGAGCGCTGGGAGCCGAAGGTCATCGGGCCGGTCTGCGACCAACTCGTCGACGAAATCAAGAACGACGGTCACGCCGATCTGGTGAAGGCGGTGACCTTCGAATTTCCCACCAGAATCATCTCGACGCTGCTCGGGCTGCCCGCCGAGGATCTCGACCTGTTCCGGCGTCTGTCCCTCGACCTGATCTCGATCCCCACCGACATCGTGGCGGGATTGAACGCCGCCACCGAGCTCTACGACTACTTCCTCAAACAAGTCGAACAGCGCCGGCGCAAGCTGACCGATGACATCATCGGCGACCTGGTTGCCGCCGAGATCGACGGGGAAAAGCTCACCGACGAGGCCATCATCGCCTTCTTGCGGTTGTTGTTGCCGGCCGGCTTGGAGACCACCTATCGCTCGTCGGGCAATCTGTTGTACCTGTTACTCACCCATCCCGAACAGCTGGCCATGGTGTATCAGGATCGGTCGCTGATACCGATGGCGATCGAGGAAGGCCTGCGGTACGAGACGCCCCTGACCATGGTCATGCGCACCACGACCGAAGAGGTCGAAATCGGCGGCAAGACAATCCCGGCCGAGGCGCAGATCGACATGTGTATGGGTTCGGCCAATCGCGACGAGAGCCGCTGGACCGATCCGAACACCTTCGACATTCGCCGGCCGCGCCAGTCCCACATCGCCTTCGCCGGCGGTATCCACATGTGCCTCGGCATGCACCTGGCCCGGCTGGAAACGCGCGTCATGCTGAACAGCCTGTTCGACCGCGTCGAACGGCTGGCGTTCGTGCCCGACGACGGAACCGGCGAGGAATCCAGGATCGTCGGGCTCACCTTCCGGTCGCCGAACAAGCTTCCGGTCACGTTCGCCCCCGCCACATGAGAAGCCGCGCGGCGATCCTGCACGACGTCGGCGGGCCGTGGTCCGTCGAGGAATTCGAGCTCGATCCCCCCAAGGCCGGCGAGGTCCTGGTACAGATGGCAGCCGCCGGCCTGTGCCATTCCGACGACCACATCCTCAAGGGCGACATGTCGGCGCCCAATGAGGTGATGCGATCCATGGGGCTGCCGACCATGTTCCCGACGATCGGCGGTCACGAGGGATCTGGCATCGTGCGTGAGGTCGGCCCCGGCGTCACCGACTTCGCGCCGGGTGATCACGTGGTGATGTCGTTCGTCGCCGTGTGCGGCCAATGCCGTTGGTGCGCCAGCGGAATCGAATACCTCTGCGATGTCGGCATCGGCACCATGATCCCGGGGATGCCGACCGACGGCACCTTCCGCCACCACACCGCCGACGGCCGCAGCCTCGGCCACATCGCCAAGATCGGCGCATTCGCCGAACACACTGTGGTGTCGACGAATTCACTGGTGAAGATCGAGCAACACCTGCCGCTGACGTCGAGCGCGCTGCTGTCCTGTGCCATCCCAACCGGTTACGGCTCCGTCGCCAACCGGTCGAACATGCGCGCCGGGGACACCGTCGCGGTGATCGGTGTCGGCGGGATCGGGACGGGCGCGATCCAGGGCGCCCGGATCAACGGCGCCGCCCAGATCGTGGCCGTCGACCCGGTGGACTTCAAGCAGAAATCGGCGCTGCAGTTCGGCGCCACGCACACCGCGGCGACGATCGACGAGGCGCTGGACCTGGTGCGCGGTCTGACCTACGGAGTGATGGCCGACGCGGTGGTGGTCTCGCCGTCGCTGATCACTCCGGCAGACGTACGCGACGCGGTGAAGCTCACCCGCAAGGGGGGCACCTGCGTGCTCACCGGCATGACCTCGCAGTTGACCCGGTCGGTCAAGATCGACCTGCAGGACTTCATCCTGATGAACAAGACGTTGGCGGGCACCATATTCGGCTCGTGCAACCCCAAGGCGGACATCTCCAGGCTGGCCAAACTTTATGAGACGGGCCAGCTCCAGCTCGACGAGATGATCACCAAGCGCTATCGCCTCGACGAGGTCAACGACGCCTACGACGATTTGCTCAACGGCAGAATCGTGCGGGGCATCATCGATTTCGGGATCTGCTGAACCACGCCGGCTATATCTTGATCGCGGGAATCAGCCTGCTGAGATTCCAGAGCCGGTCTCTGCGCGCCGACAGGCACGAGATCGCCAGTGCGACAGCCGTTATCCCGGCCAGCACCGTGATCGCCTGCCATAGCCGGGCGTCGACACCACCGAGTATCAGCTGCCGGAGTCCGTTGACGCCGTAGGTCATCGGGTCGAAGCGGTGCAGGACCTGGAACGGCCGCGAAGTGGTCTCCACGGGGTACAAGCCGCCCGCGCTGACGAGCTGCAACATGAGCAGGGCCATGATCAGCACCCGGCCCACCGCCGGACCAACCAGCGCATTGATGGCTTGCGTGGCGGCCACGAACGCGGCGGAAATCAGCATCATGAACCCCAGCATGGCCGCCGGGTGCACCGCGTGCACACCGAGAGCGAACCGGACCACGCAGTAGAGAATGGCGGCCTGGAATACCGCGATCGCGGCGGCGGGCAGGTAGCTGGCGAGCACCACGCGGATCGCGAGCACCTCCGCGGCGATCGCGCGAGTCTGCAAGGGCCGCAGCACCATCCACAGCACCAAGGCGCCGAAGAACAGCGCGAGCGTCAGGAAGAACGGAGCCATCCCGGTGCCGAAGTTGGGCGCGGCGTTCTCATGTGAAGCCTCGAGTTGCACCGGACCGCCGATGGTGTCGGCGACCGCATCCTTTTGCTGGCTTGTCCAGTTGGGTACCTGCTTGGCCCCCTCGGCGAGTTTGGTCGCCAGCTCGGCCGATCCCGTTTTGAGCTGGCGCGCGCCGTCGTCGAGCTTGCCGATGCCGCCGGCCAATTCGGCGTTACCGGTAGCGACTTGCTGGGCCCCGTCGCGCAGTTGGGTGAGCTTGTTCGTCAACTCCTGTCCCTTACCGCCGACCTGGTCGAGAGCCGACGCGAGCGGACTGCCCGGGTTGCGCAATCCCGATGTCATGGCGATCGCCGCGTTCTGCGCATCGGTGAGCTGCTGGCGGATCTGGGGCGTGAACTGGTGGCCCCGCAGCTGATCCTGGATGCCGCGCAGGTTGTTCGCCAGCGGATCCTGTCGGGCGGCGAGCTGATCGATCACCGATGACAGCGAGCTCGCGGCGGCGTCCTGCGCCGCGGCGATGGTGCCGAGCTGATCGTTGGCCTGCGCAAGCGCGGTGGCACCCTGTTGCAATTGCTGCGTGCTGCCACCGATTTGGGACACCGCCTTGGTCACCGCGAGCAGCGGGTCGGTGGCCTGGTTGATTCCGTCTGACAGTTGCTTGGCACCGGCGGCAAGCGTCGCCGAGCCGGACCGCGCGCTGTCCAGGCCGGCCACCAGCTGACCGGCACCGTCATCGAGTCGGGCCGCCCCGTCCGCGGCCTGCTTGATACCCGATCCCGACGAAACCACCACCGACAACATCTGATTGACGGCCTGACCCGAGATCCGGCTGGATACGGCGTTGAGTACCTGGCCGATGGCGGTACGGCCGATACTCGTCGAGATGTAGTTGTTGGCGTCGTTGTAGACGGCGATCAGGTTGGCCTTCTTCGGTTGCCCGGTCACCGGCGACGCGATCGCCGCGCTGAAGTCCGGCGGCAGCTCGACCATGAAGTAGTACTTACCGTGGTCGACTCCGTTGCGCGCCTCGGCTAAGTCCACGACGTGCCAGTCCAGGCCGCCGTCCGCGGTCAGGCTCTTGGCGATCTCCGCGCCGGCGTTGAACTGCTGCCCGGACACGACGGCGCCACGGTCGGAGTTGACCAGCGCCACCGGCATCTTGTTGGTGTGGCCGAACGGATCCCAGAACGCCCAGAGGTACAGCGCCCCGTACACCAGCGGTAACAGCATCAGTACGACGATGGCCACGCGCGTCAATCGGCTACGGCCGAAGCGTTTGATCTCTGAGCCAAAGGCGAGTCCAGCCAGCATCTTTCAGCCCTCTCCGGTCAGGATGCGGTGATCGTGTAGTTCGTGGTCGGGTGCGTCCGTGCCGAGCGGGTTGGTCACCCCGACGACGACGGTGCGCTGTCTCGCGATCACGCCGAGCCGGTCGGCGGCGATCGTTCGCCGGGAATTGTCCCGAACCTGTTCGAGGTCGCCGACCACCAGGATCGGACGGTTCGACAGCAACGCCAGCGTGATTCGCAGCAAGAACAGTTCGAGGTCTGACAGTTCGACGATGTAGGTGTCGTTCGACGGCGGGGCCATCTCGCCGAAGACCTCGGTGAGCTCGGCCGGACCCGATTGCAGCGGCACCGATGAATACCACGGCGCCAGCCACCGGCGCTGCTCGGCGAGCACTGTCCCCACGGTCACCGAATCCTCCAGGTCATCGATGTCATCGAAGGCCGCGATGGAGCACTGCCGGCGAATCGCGCGCGGGGTTGTCTCGCCGAGGACGGTGAGCGTGCCGTGGCTCGGCTTGAAACGCCCCGCGAGTGTCAGCAGCAGGGTGGTCTGCCCGTGCCCGCCGGGCATCTGGATCGCGTGAAAACCCGGCGTCAGGGTCAGGTCGACCCCCGAGAACAACGGCCCGTGCTCACCGTCGACCCCCAATCCGGTGGCGGTGATGACCGGTGCGATGTCGTCCGGTTCGTCCTTGGCATCCATGGTGTGGCTTTCCCTAATACCCTTTAAACCGGAATCGATTCCAGTAGTGCGGTGATCAATTGCGCGAGCAGATCGGGGTTGATGGTTCCCGGACGCAACACCTCTTCCATCGCGACCCCCAGGTTGATCGTGACGACGAGCTGGGCTACGTCGGTCAGTCGCCGGTCGCCCGGCACGGCGTCGGTCGATTCGACGATGTGCAGTGCCTGGTCGGCCGCGGCGCGGCGGCGCCCGATCAGGCGTTCCCGTAACTGTGGATCGCGCTGGGCGCGCAACCAGTACTCGACGAGCAGTACGTAGTAGTCGGAATGTTCGCGGACCGAGTCGAGCACCGATCGGCTCACCTCTCGCGCGGCCGCGGCGCGGTCGCCGTCGCTGCGGCCCAGCGCAATCGCGATCTGCTCGCCGCGCAGCTCGAACTCGCGGTCGAGCAGGGCCAGGAACAGCTCGTCCTTGGATTCGAAATTCGAATACACCGCACCCTTGGTGAAGCCCGCGGCTTGGCCGATGGCGTCGATGGTGGCACCGGCGAACCCTTCGGCGGCGAAAACCTTCGACGCCGCGTCCAGGATCCGGTCGCGAACCTCGCCCCGGGTGGGGCGGCTGCGAAGCGGCTTGACAGGTGACATGTGCAGCAGCATACCGTTCGGTATCGGTTAGATACTACGGAGTATCGAAGATCACCCCGACGGAGCCGTCAGCCGAGCCTGAACGCGGTGCGCTCCCACAGTTCGGCGGCCAATCGCGGGTCCTCTGCCAGACGGCTGGTGTTGGCGACCTTGCGCTTGGCGTAGTACGCGCCGGGTGTCCACTCAGAACCGGGCGTGCTCGACGCCAGCCGCACCAACTGGTCGGCGCCCTGGTCCGGGGTCGAGATGAACAGCACCGCCGGGGTGTACCGCTGCATGAAGACCAGGAATCGCGAACCCGACGCGACACCGATGTTGGAGTTGACGTTGCCGGGATGCACGCTCGCGACGGAAAGTCCGCCGGCATGGTAGCGCCGGTGTAATTCCTTGGTGAACAACATGATTGCCAACTTCGACAACGCGTAGGCGGCGGCCGGCCGACGGCTGGCGGTGTTCTCGAGGTCGTCGACGGTGGCCCGGAAAATCAGCTTGTGCGACGAGCTGGTGGTGTTGACGATCGTGGCGTGCGACTGCAGCAGCACATCCAGCAATTGGGTGGTCAGCAGGAACGGCGCCAGGTAGTTGACCTGATAGGTGCGTTCGTAACCGTCGGCGGTCAGCTCGATCTTGCTGGCCATCCTGCCCGCATTGTTGAGCAACACGTCGATGCGCGGGTATTGCGAACGAATCTTTTCCGCCAGCGCCCGCACCTGGGACAGGTCGGCGTAATCGACGACGAAGTAGTCCGCGTCCAATTCGGCGGCCACCGCGGCGGTCTTGGTTGGGGAGCGGCCCACCACGACGATCTGGTCGCCGGTGCGGCTGAGGCGACGGGCCGCGGCTGCGCCGATGCCGTCGCTGGCGCCGGTGATGACAATCGTCCTGCGCGTCATTGCGAGACCTCCACACCGGAGTGTATCGAGGACCCCGACGCAACGGTGCGCCCGCGCTCAGGTCAGCGAGTAGCGCACCGGAAGGTGTTTGAGGCCGCCCACGAAGGTGGTGGCGACCAATTCCGGATCACCGGTCAGTTCAATGGATTCCAGGCGGGGCAGCAACTCGGAGAAGAAACTGTTGACCTCCATGCGGGCCAGCGCCGCACCCATGCAGAAGTGCACACCGTAACCGAAGGCAAGGTGCTTGTTGGGGTCGCGACCGACGTCGAAGCGGAACGGATCGCTGAAGACGTCCTCGTCACGATTGGCCGAAACATAGGACAGCAGCACCGAATCGCCCGCGGCGATGGGCACTCCCCGCACGGTGGTGTCTTTGGCGGCGGTCCGCATGAATTCCTTGACCGGTGTCACCCAGCGGATCATCTCCTCGGTGGCCAGCGGCATCAGGTCCAGGTTGTCGCGCAGGCGCCGGCATTGATCGGGGTTCTCGATAAGGGCGTGCAGCCCACCGGAAATGGTCGCGCTGGTGGTGTCGTGGCCCGCGGTGGCCACGATCAGGTAGTAGGACACCGTGTCGATGTCCGACAACGGTTCGCCGTCGACCCGGGCATTCGCGATCGCCGACGCCAGGTCCTCGGTCGGGTGCTCACGACGAGACGCCGTCACCCCGTTGAAGTACTGGAACATGTCGAACAGCGCCGGCAGCTGATCCTCGTTGGTGCTCCCGCGTTTGAATTCGGAGTCGTCACTGCCGAACAACTCCTGGGTCAGCTTGAGCATCCGCGGGAAATCGGCCTCGGGCAGCCCCAGCAGCGACATGATGACGTAGAGCGGGTAGTTGACCGCGACCTCCTGCACGAAGTCGCATTCTGGGCCGACCGCCATCATCTTGTCGACATAGGTCTTGGCCAGTTCGTCCACCCGAACCTTCAACGCCCGCATCGCCTTTGGGCGAAACCAGTCGGAGCCGATCGCGCGCACCACCCGGTGCTGCGGGTCGTCCAGGTGAATCAGCGTCCGCACCCCGGCGGCCGCCTGCATCTCGTCACCTTCGGCGGTGGTCAGCACCGGCCGGGGCCAGTTGGTGAAGAGCATGTTTTCGCGTTCGATATCCATGATGTCGGCGTGTTTGGTGATCGCCCAGAACGGCCGGTAATTCGGGACCTCTACCCACGACACCGGGGCGTTGGCGCGCAAGTGCGTCAGCGCGGCATGCAGCCGCCGCTCGTCGGTGTACGCCAACGGGTCCGCCAAGAGCTTCGCGGCCTCGTCCATCGTCGTTGCACTCACTGGTGAGACTCCTCGATTTGGGACGCCTGGTCGACCTCCCGACGAGCGGCGTCAGACATGCGGGTAACTTTACAGTAAGCAATCCAGTATGTGACCCTGCAACGTGGCGATCGCAAGCGCGGCGTAGCCGGGCGCGGCGGGTCGCCACCATAGGACCGGTGGCGATCGCAAGCGCGGCGTAGCCGGGCGCGGCGGGTCGCCACCAAAGGACTGGTCGCGCGACGAATCTCCGTGAGGTAGGACATAGGAATGGCGAAAGCCCAGGATTGGGGAGAAACGCTCAAGGATCTCGAGCGGCGCCGCCGGCAGGCGTGGGACATGGGCGGGCCGGAGCGGCTGGACAAGCATCGCGGCAAGGGCAAGCTCGACGCCCGTGCGCGCATCGACTACCTGCTCGACCCGGGCACGTTCCGCGAGCTGGGCACCCTGGTCGGCGGCGAGATCGCGGCCGACGGCCTGGTTGTCGGCTCCGGGGAGATCAACGGCTCACCGGTGATGCTGGGGGCCGAGGACTTCACCACCATGGCGGGCAGCATCGGCCCCGGTGGCAACTCGAAGCGCTACCGCATCGCCGAACTGGCGGTCCGGGACAAGATTCCGCTGGTGATGCTGCTCGAGGGGGCCGGCTTCCGGCCCACCGGCGGCCATTACGGCCGGACCCCCACCGACCTGCTGGCCCAGGCGCAATGCTCGGGCCGAGTCCCGACCGTCGCCGCCGTACTCGGCCCCTCGGCCGGGCACGGCGCACTGGTGGCGCCGGTCTGCGACTTCCGGATCATGAGCAGGCAGGGAGCGATCTTTACCGCCGGACCGCCTGTCGTCAAAGAGTCCACCGGAGAAGAGATTTCGAAGGAGGACCTCGGTGGACCGACCGTCGCCCTGCCGAGCGGCGTGATCCACAATGTCGCCGAGGACGACGAGGCCGTCCTCGACGACGTCCGCCGCTATCTGTCCTACTTCCCGCCGAGCGCATGGTCCTATCCGCCGCCGCTGCCCGCCGACGAGGCCGCCGAGCCGCGGCAGACGCCGGAGTTGCTCGACATCGTGTCTCGGGACAACCGCCGCGTCTACGACATGCGCGCCGTACTCGACGTCATCTTCGACAGCCCAGACTGGTTCGAGGTGCAGCCGCAGTACGGCAAGGCGATCATCTGCGGGCTGGCCCACCTCGGCGGTCACCCGGTTGCGGTGGTGGCCAACCAGCCTCAGGTGCTGGCGGGCTCCATCGACGCCGACGCCGCCGACAAGGCCGCGCACTTCATCATGGTGGCCGACTCGTTCCACCTGCCCATCGTCTTCCTCGCCGACAATCCCGGCATGCTGCCCGGCAGCCGCTCCGAGCGCAGCGGCGTGCTGCGTGCCGGCGCACGGATGTTCGCCGCGCAGACGGCCGCCACCACGTTGAAGCTGCATCTGACGCTGCGCAAGGCGTACGGGTTCGGGTCGATGGTCATGTCGCTGTTGGGCTTCGACCATCAGGTCGCGACCTTCGCCTATCCCGGGGCGACGATGGGCGCCATGAGCGCCGCGGCGCTCAGCCGCGCGTCACACGCCGGCGAGGACCTCTCGGCCAAGCTGCGCAACGCCGAGCTGGAGGCGTCCTTCCGGTCGGCCGAACACATGGGCTTCGACGAACTCATCGATCCCCGGGAGACGCGCGACGCGTTGCTCGCGTCCTTGAAGCGCGGCCTGTCCAGCAGGCAGGCCGCCGCCGAACCGGTCACCCGGACCGTCATCATGCCGTGATTTTTTCTGCACGCGCTACTTAGCGGCGCGGTAGGCCGCGACGATCGGCTCGAGCTCGTCGGGGGTGGCGCCGTGCATGATGAGCGCGTCGGCCCCGTAGTCGAATTCCTTACGGATGCGATCCACACACTGCTGCGCGGACCCGGTGGCCGAGGGCTCCAGCCATTCCTCGGGGATCAGCGTCGCGATGTGCTCGATCTGCTCGGCGGTGCCCTTGTGATCGATCCCGCCCGCGATCGAGGTGACCACCGGGTCGTCGCGAAACCGTTGCAGCACAGCGGGATCCCAGTTGTTGGTCTGCACCAGCAGATCGCCGTAGCCCTGCAGGTAGGTGGCCAGCCGCGCCACGGTCTTCTTCAGCCGCAGTTCTTCGGGCAGATGGTCACCGACGGTGGCGAAGCACGACCACACCCGCACGCTGTCCGGGTCACGGCCGGCCTTCTCGGCGGCCGACTTCACGATTTTGACGCTGCGCTGCAAGGTCTCCGGGGTGAAATAGGTGTGCAGTACGACGTCGTCAAACACGCGCCCCCCGAGCGCGAGGGTGTTGGGACCGAAGGCCACCAGCGCCAGTCGAATATCCTCGTTGAAGTCGGGATCGAGAAACAGGATGGGGTACTTGCCCATCGGGCCGTCGTGATTAAAGATCAGTTCGCCATGCCACAGCCGCCGCATGACCTGGGCCCAGTCCTCCATCTGCGCCGTCGTCACCGCCGGGATGCCGAAGGCCCCGTAGATCGCGGCGATGCCTCGGCCGACGCCCAGGGTGAACCGGCCGCCCGACAGGCGATGCATCGTGGTCGCCCACGACCCGGTGATCAGCGGATGACGGGTGTTGTGATTGGTTGCGGCGGTGGCGATCTGCATCCGGTTGGTCACCGCGCAGGCCGCCCCGACCAGAGACGACGCCTCCTTGACATTCCACCGCTCTGAGATGAAGGCGGTGCCGAAGCCGAGTTCCTCGCCGCGGCGGGCCTCGTCCATCAACGTCGCCGGGCCCTCACCGCCCGCCCCGGCCAACAGGTAGAACCCCAATTCATCAAGCGTCCGGTCAGTCAATTCCAAACCCCTTGCTGGTAGCCGCCGTTCCAAACCTCGGTTATCTTGCCATCGACGACGCGGAACACCTCGATGCTGGCGATATTGGTCTCGGTGCCGTCCTTGGTGGTGATCGTCGAGTCGTAGACGATCGCCACGTGCTCGCCGTCGTCGCCCTCGATGACGATGTTGAGGTCGAAGTGCAGCGAATCGGCCAGCTCCCACATGTCCACCACCCGCTGCACCGCTTCGGCGTGGGTCAGCGTGCGCGCACCACCGACCTCGTGTCGAATCACCGTGTCGCCCAACAATTCCTCGGCCAGCTCGATGTTGCGTTCGTTCCACACGACGAGGTTGTAGAGCTCGACCACGGTTCGCGCGGTCCAAGTGGGTGCCATCAGTCGGGCACCGAGTCGTCCGCTTTCAGCGCGGCCACCTCGCCCAGGAATCGGTCGGTGATGCGCTGCACCCGTCGCGAGAAGATGTGCCCGACGTGGCTGCCGTCGTACCAGTACAGTTGGCCGCACCAGCGCTCCTGCAATGCGTCGGTGGGCTCGCGCATCGCCATCCGGTCGTGCCACGCCCCGACGATGAGCCGGCGCTGCGGCGGCGGGGACGGAATGACCGCCAAGGGATCGATCACCGAGGTCAGCTTCGTGACCGCCGGCGATTCCAGCAGCTCGCGGAATCCCTCGCGCGATGAGCCCCACCGTTGCAGGTGCCGCGCGATCATGGCGTTGAGCCCCAGGATGGGCGTGTAGAGCGCGACCGCGTCGGTCTGCTTTTCCAGGTGGGAGACCAGCGCGGCCACCGGGCTTCCCATCGAAATCCCCGCCACCACAACGGCCGTGGCCTGCGGCCGCACCCAGCGCACGACGGCGCGCACCTCGGAAACCACGCGCATCATTCCCGCCACGTTGCCCAGCGGATCCATGTCGGGATAGGTCGGCCATTGGCGTCGCCGGCAACCGTGGCCCGGCTGCACCGGCATCGCGACGTTGTACCCCAGCTTGTGATGTATGCGTCCGATCCGGGACAGCAGCAGGTCCTCGGTGCCACCCTGGCCCGCGCCGTGCACCCACACCAGCCACGGCCTGGGCCCGTCGTGGTGCCGGCACAGGTGCACCACCGCCCGCGCCGGGCCGCCCAAACCCTCGGCCGCCAGCGTGGCCGGCAAGGCGGGGTCGTGCTCGAAAGCCATCCGCTCGTAGCCAAGGCCGGCGATGCTGCGCCTGCGAATCGACGTCGGCCGCAACGGGTTCGGTTCGGCGTGCGCCCGGTCGATGCCCAACGAGGAGAGCTCCTCGGCCGCCGCGGTACATCCATCCAACGGCCGCATCGGTGCAGGGCTAGCGCCCAGCAGCGAAAAGCCGCTCAGCACAAGTTCATCGAGCATCGCCTCGCCGAACTGACGCGCACCGCGCGGCGAGAGCGGGGACCAACCGGTCGACTCGCGCAGGCCGGCCACCGTGCGCGGCATCAGCATGCCCAATTCGCGGGCCACATCTCTGGCCAGGCTCAGCCCGCTCAACGCCGTCGCCATGTCGCTCACCTTCGCCAGCTAGACCAGTTTGAACCCGATGTATCCGCCGGCGGCGATTTCGTCGCAGCGGCGCCGGTATTCGGGTATCCCGCCGGTATAACCCATGTACATCCGTTTCTTGCCGGGCACGTTGCCACCGTTGTACCAGGAGTTGCACGACGGATGAACCAGCACGGTCGGCGCAACGAGCGCGGTGGCGTGGTCGATCCATTCCTGCTGGGCGCTGCTGAGCGCCTCGATGGTGCGGATGTCGTTGGCGCGCAGATACGCGATGCAGTCACCGATCCACTCCACGTGCTGTTCGAGGGCGGCGACGAAGTTGGTCGCGGCGCTCGGGCTGCCGGGCCCCTGAACCGTGAACAGGTTCGGGAAGCCGGCGACCGCGAGGCCGAGATACGACAGCGGCCCCTCGGTGGCCCAGAACTCGCCCAGCGACATTCCCCCGCGACCGCGCACATCGATGCGGCTGAGCGCACCGGTCATGGCGTCAAAGCCGGTGGCGTACACGATGACATCGAGTTCGTGCACCCGGTCCTCGGTGCGGATTCCGGTCGGTGTCACCTCGCGGATCGGCGACTTCCGCAGATCGACCAGGCTGACGTTGTCCCGGTTGAACGTCTCGTAGTAACCCTGGTCGATGATCGGCCGCTTACAGGCAAAGGGGTGTACCGGCACCAACGAGGCGGCCGTGTCGGGATCTTTGACGATCCGGGCCACCGCCTCGCCGTACAGCCTGGCGGCCATCCGGTTGGCTTCGATGTCGAAGAAGATGTCACCCCAGTTCAGCGCCCCCATCACGCCGTTCTCCTCGATGGCGCGCACTTGTTCTTCGCGGGTCGCCGACTTCAGCGGCGGCCGGCCGAGCATCTCCAGCAGCACGGAGAAGGCGCTCAACCGCGCCGCCCCGATCGGGTGGGCGCGTTGGGCCGCCCGGATGTCGGCGTAGCGGGCCTTCATGTCGTCCAGTTCGCCCGGTTCGAACCGATGTACCCGCCAGGGCAGGGTGTAGGCGGGCGAGCGCTGAAACACCGACAGGTGCAACGCTTCTTGGGCTACCACGGGGATGAGCTGAACGCCTGTCGAACCGGTGCCGATGACACCGACCCGCTGGCCGGTGAGGTCCACGCCGCCCTCCGGCCAGCGGCTGGTGAACAGGGAGGTCCCGGCGAAGGTATCCATTCCGGGGATGTCGGGTTCCAGCGGCACCGACAGAATTCCGGAGGCGGCGACGACGAACGGGACCCGGAAGGTTTCGCCGGTCTCGGTGCGCACCTGCCACCGGCCGGCTTCTTCCTCGAACGTCATCGCGACGACCTTGGCGCCGAACTGGATGTCGCGGCGAAGGTCGAGCCGGTCGGCCACGAAGTTCAGATAGGCCTCGATCTCGGGCTGGGCCGGCATCGACTCCGTCCATACCCACTCCTGCTGAATCTCTTCGGAGAAGCTGTAGGAGTATTCGATGCTCTCGATATCGCAGCGCGCGCCCGGGTACCGGTTGAAAAGCCAGGTTCCGCCCACCTTTTCGGCCATCTCCAGCACGCGCGTGCGCAGCTCGAGTTGCCGCAGCCGGTGCAGCATGTACAGCCCGGAGAAACCGGCGCCGATGACGAGCACGTCGAACGAGGTATCAGCTTTTGCCATCGTCACCGCCGGTGATCTTCAGGATGGTTCGGGTGAGGTGCAGCGACTTGATCTGCCAACGACCGTCCCGCTTCTGGTAGGTCTCGTGGTAGTGGCCGGCGCCGTACAACTCGCGGCCGTCACCGAAGATCAGCAGGTCCTCCATCGCCCAGATGCCGGCCGCGGTGGTCGCGGAGGTGAGCGTGATCTCGGGGGTGTGACAGTGATGTTTGGTGGCGACTCCCCCGAGCCCGCCCATCACCATCGGCGCAAAGTTCTGCACGCCTTCGATCGGTGGCGCGGTCTGCGGGTCGGCACCGGCGGTGGACACCGCCATATCGAGGGTCACCACGACATCGGTGGTGAACACGTCGCGCCAGGACTCGAGGTCTTTGGTGTCCAGGAAGCGGCAGTAGCGCGCCTTCAGTTGTCGGATGGCTTCCAGCTCGTCAGCCGCTGTCGTCATTTCACTCCTTGCCGTGCGCCGGCCGGACTGCTGAAATCTATACTGTAATGGATTTAGTATCAACGATGGCGAGAGGCGCTGGTGTGAAAGTCCCGTTCACCTGGAAGGTCACCGGCTGGTTCATGGTCGGCTGGTCCCCGGAGTTTCCCGTCGGCGAGGTGCGGCCGCTGCAGTATTTCGGCGAGGACCTGGTGGCCTACCGCGACGAGCAGGGCGAGCTGCACGTCCTGGAAGCGCACTGCAAGCACTTGGGCGCCCACCTCGGCCACGGCGGCAAGGTCGTCGGCGACTGCGTCGAGTGCCCCTTCCACGGCTGGCGCTGGGGCCCGGACGGCTGCAACAAATACATCCCCTACCAGCCCGACCGGCCCAACCGCGGGCTACGGCTGAAGGTGTATCCCGTCCGCGAGCAGTACGACTGCGTCTTCGTCTGGCACCATCCGGACGGCAAGGAGCCGCAGTGGGAGATGCCGGACATCTTTCACAAGTTCCCGCAATTCGAGACGGACCCCGCGGCCTATTACCGCGCATACCCGGAGTTCTCCCGGCGTGCGGAGCGCGAACCGGTGCACCCGCAGATCGTGGCCGAAAATGCGCCCGACAGTGCGCATTTCGAGTACGTGCACCACGCCACCGTGACGCCCAGGGTGCTGGAGTGGAGGATCGTCGACCAGGAATGGCAGTTCATCGCCGGCTGGCCCGACGCGCGCAGCGACAACCCGGACGACCTCGCATTGCGGTTCCACAGCCACCTGTTCGGACTCGGCGGCGCGATCAGCGTCTTCGAGGGCGCCCAGAATCATCGGCTGATCTTCACCTGCACGCCGGTCGACGACGAATGCTCCGACCTGTTCTACTCGATCTGGTGGCCGCGACTGCCCGGAGACACCGCGGACGTCCCCGAGGGCAAACTGCGGGAGGTCATCGAGAAGCAGTTCCTGTCCACCGTGTTCGACGATTTGCAGATCTGGCGCTACCAGAAGTACGTCGAACACCCCGCGCTGTCGAAGACGGACGCGAAAGGCTATATGGCGCTGCGGAAGTGGGCGACCCAGTTCTACGACGTCGCGCCGGTGGGCGCCCCCGCATGACGGATCGGCTGGCCGAACTGATCGCGCCCGCGCACACCGCGATCGTCACCCAGGAGTGCCAGGGCGCGGTGATGGGTCCCGACGCCGGGCTGGCGATGCTCGCCGAGGAAGCCCGCCGCGAAGCGCTGCCCAACATCGCGCGCCTGCTGCCGGCAGCCCGGGCGGCCGGGGTGCGCATCGTGCACTGCCTCGTGCAGCGCCGGTCCGACGGGCTCGGCTCCAACCACAACGCAAAGATCTTCGCGATGGGCGGCGGGAACCGGGTGGACATCACGCCCGGCACGCCGGGTGCGGAACTGCTGCCCGAATTGGGGCCGGAGCCTTCGGATTTGGTGTTGCGCCGCTGGCACGGCGTGGGCCCGATGGGTGGCACGGACCTGGACGCGGTGCTGCGCAATCTCGGGGTGTCGACCATTGTCGTGGTGGGCGTCTCACTGAACATCGCCATCCCCAACCTCGTCATGGACGCCGTCAACGCCGCCTACCGGGTGGTCGTCCCCCGCGATGCGGTCGCCGGCATACCCGCCGACTATGGTGCAGCGATGATCGCCAACACGCTGTCGCTGCTGGCCACCATCACAGGTACCGAGGACCTGCTGCGGGCCTGGGACGAAGGAACGCGATGACCGATACCGCGCCGGAAGTTCGTGGCGGATTTCCCGACGTCAGACCCGTCGAGAACGCCCCTGCGGAACTGGGCCCGTTCGTCGCCGCGCTGCGCCGGCTGCAGGACCTGACGGTGTCCACCAGGCCTGATCCCGAGTTGTGGGCCGCCGCGGCCGCGCACCTGGAGAACGCCTGCGCGCTGCTCGACGGCCACCAGGTCCCGGAGACCGAGGCGGTGGCCGGCCGGGTGCTGACGCTGCCCGGGCTGGCCCATCCCCTGATGCCGCCCTGGCTGGTGACCGAATCCGGTCCCGAGGGCGTGACGATGGCCGGTCACTTCACCACCTCGCACATCGGCGGGAACCGGGCCGTGCACGGCGGCATGATCCCGCTGTTCTACGACTGGCTGTTCGGCATGGTGGTGACCACCGCGGACATCCGCCCGACGCGCACCGCCTTCCTGCACGTCGACTACCGCAACATCACCCCGATCGACCAGCCACTGACGGCCCGGGGCCGCATCACCGACATCGAGGGCAGGAAGGTTTTCATTGACGCTACTATGATAGCCGCCGATGGAACCTTGCTCAGCGAAGCCAACGGCCTGATGGTCCGACTGCTCCCCCACCAGCCGTGAGAGGCACGATGTCCGACACCACAACAACATTCACGGTCCCGGCCGTCGCGAAGGCCGTTGCCGCCGCGATCCCCGATCGCGAGCTGATCATCCAGGGCGATCGGCGCTACACCTATGCGCAGGTGATCGAACGCTCCACCCGGCTGGCCGCGTACCTGCATTCGCAGGGGTTGGGCTGCCACACCGAGCGCTCCGCGCTCGGCGGTCATGAAGTGGGCCAGGATCTGCTGGGCCTCTACGCCTACAACGGCAACGAATTCGTCGAGGCGTTGCTGGGCAGCTTCGAGGCGCGCGTCGCCCCGTTCAACGTCAACTTCCGCTATGTGAAGAGCGAGCTGCAATACCTGCTGGCGGACGCCGGCGCGACCGCGCTGCTCTACCACGCCGCGTTCGCACCGCGAGTCGCCGAGATCTTGCCCGAGCTGCCACAGCTGCGCGTGCTGATCCAGATCGCCGACGACTCGGGTAACGAGTTGCTCGAGGGCGCGGTCGATTACGAGGCCGCGCTGGCGTCGGTGTCCCCGGAGCCGCCGCCCGTGCAGCACTCCGCCGACGACCTGTACGTCCTGTACACCGGTGGCACGACGGGAATGCCGAAGGGCGTGTTGTGGCGCCAGCACGACATCTTCATGACGTCCTTCGGCGGACGGAACCTGATGACCGGCGAGCCGTCGAGCTCCGTCGACGAGATCGTCGAACGCGCCGCCTCCGGGCCGGGCACCAAGCTGATGATCCTGCCCCCGCTGATCCACGGTGCGGCCCAGTGGAGTGTGATGACCGCGATCACCACGGGCCAGTCCGTCGTGTTTCCCACGGTCGTCGACCATCTAGACGCCGAGGACGTGGTGCGCACCATCGAGCGGGAGAAGGTCATGGTGGTCACGGTGGTCGGTGACGCGATGGCGCGCCCCCTGGTCGCCGCCATCGAGAAGGGGATCGCCGATGTGTCGTCGCTGGCGGTCGTCGCCAACGGCGGCGCCCTGCTGACCCCGTACGTCAAGAAACGCTTGATCGAGACGCTGCCGAACGCCGTCGTGGTCGACGGTGTCGGATCGTCGGAGACCGGGGCGCAGATGCACCACATGTCGACGTCCGGGGCGGTGGCGACGGGGACCTTCAACGCCGGGCCGGACACTTTCGTTGCCGCCGAGGACCTTTCGGCGATCCTGGCACCCGGGCACGACGGGATGGGCTGGCTGGCGCAGCGGGGCTACGTTCCACTCGGCTACAAGGGCGATGCGGCCAAGACGGCCAAGACCTTCCCGGTGATCGACGGCGTGCGCTACGCCGTCCCCGGCGACCGCGCGCGCCACGGCGCCGACGGCTCCATCGAGTTGCTCGGCCGCGATTCGGTGACCATCAACTCCGGCGGCGAGAAGATCTTCGTCGAGGAGGTCGAAACGGCCATCGCGTCACATCCCGCCGTCGCCGACGTGGTGGTCGCCGGCCGGCCCAGCGAACGGTGGGGCCAGGAGGTCGTCGCCGTGGTGGCGCTGGCTGAAGGTGCCAGCGCCGAAGCGGCGGAACTGGTGGCCCACGCCGCGCAGACGCTGGCGCGCTACAAGCTCCCCAAAGCGATCGTGTTCCGCGCGGCCATCGAGCGGAGCCCGTCCGGCAAGGCCGACTACCGGTGGGCGCGCGAGCAGGCGGTCAATGGCTGACCGGCAGCGCCGGTAGCCGCTGAGGAGGGCGCAGGCCATGTCATTGCTGCAGAAGGACGAGACGCTGACGGCCTCGGCCCAGGTGCGCGCGTCGGCCGACCAGGTTTACGCCGTGATCGCCGACGTCACCAGGATCCCCGAGTGGAGTCCCGAGACGCGACGCGCAACGTGGCTGTCGCCCAACCGTTTTCGCGCTTGGAACCGCCGACGGCTCGGCCGGTGGCGGACGGATGCCGAAGTCGTCGACGCGTGGCCCGGACACAAGTTTTCGTTCGTGGTGCAGGCCATGGGCGGCGACTGGACGCAATGGACATACCTGATCGAACCCGGTACCACTGCGGGTACCGCGCGCCTCACCGAAACCTTCCGGATGTGCGTGCCGTTGCCGCTCGGCGCTGTGGTTTTCGAGCGCCTGTTCCTGTTCGTCCGGGATCGTCGTAGCGATCTGCAAAAGAACCTCGAGACGTCCGTGGGTCGGATCAAAGCGATTGTGGAGGCAGGGAACTCATGAAGTACCAAGGCCGTGTCGCCGTGGTGACGGGTGCCGGCTCGGGCATCGGCCGCGCCTTGACGCGGGCACTGACCGAAGAAGGCGCGCACGTCGCGGCGTCCGACATCGATCCGAATGGCCTGGCCGAAACCCAGGCCGGGTGTCCGCCCGGGCAGGTCACGCCGTATCGGGTCGACGTCGCCGACCGGGATGCGGTGCTGGGCTTCGCCGACGAGGTGCACCGGCAACACGGGCCCGCCTCGCTGGTGTTCAACAACGCCGGAGTCGACCTGTTCGCCGGCGTGGCGGACATGTCCTGGAAGGACTTCGATTGGCTGATGGGCATCAACGTCGGCGGCGTCGTCAACGGCACCAAAGCCTTTCTGCCGCAACTGATCGAGGCAGGCTCCCCCCGGAGCCCCTCCCGACTGGTGAACCTGTCCAGCGCGTTCGGTCTCATCGCGATTCCCTACCAGGGCGCTTACAGCACTTCAAAGTTCGCGGTGCGTGGCTTCACCGAGGCGCTGCGCCAGGAGATGATCATGGAAGGCCGTCCGGTGACCGTGCACTGCGTGCATCCCGGCGTGGTGCGGACCAACTTCGGCGCGAACATGCGCACCTCGGATACCGAGGATCCCGATCTCGCGGCCAAGCTCTTCGACCGGACGGCGCTGACCTCGCCCGCCAAGGCCGCTCGGCTCATTCTGCGTGGCGCGGAGAAGAATCGGGCCCGGATCCTCATCGGCCCCGACGGGCGGGCGATGGCGGCGATGCCGCGGCTGCTCGGCGTGCGCTACGCGGACCTGCTGGCCCGCGCCGCGAGGCTGACCAGCCCGGGATCCGCACGCGCCGACCGCTAGACCTCGCTAGCCGCGCGGGTGGCCGCGGAGCCGCCGGCGGGTGCGAGCGCGTGTCATGCGCATCATCACCTCGGCGCCCAGCCGCAGGGGCCGGCCGAACGGCGGCGCCGCGCTTCCGGTGATGCTGAAGGGCAGGTCATTGCCCACCACCGTGCGGTGATGACTGAACGCATCGAAACCGGCCTTGCCGTGGTAGGCGCCCATCCCGCTGCGGCCCACTCCCCCGAACGGCGCCGCCGACGGGATCATCTGCGCCGCAAAGTCATTGCGGGCGACCCCACCGCTTCGGGTGCTGCGGACGAAGGCCCGGAATTCGGCATCGTCGGGTCCGTACCAGTACGCCACCAGCGGCGTCGGTCGGGCATTGATGTATTCGATGGCCTCGGCCGGCCGCGAATACGCCTTGACGACGAGAACCGGACCGAAAACCTCCTCGCCGGCGATCTTCATGCCGTCGTCGACATCACGGATGATGGTGGGTGCGATCTTGCGGGAGGCACGGTCCGGCAGCGACTCCCCCACCGGCGCAATGGTTTCCACCGTGGCACCCCTGCCCCGCGCATCCTCGATCAGCCCGACGACTCGGTCGAAATTCGCCTGATTGACACTCGAGCAGTAGTCCTTGTTCGCCACGATCGTGGGGAACATGTCCCGCAGGGTGTGTCGCGCGGCGTCAACGAAGGCCTCCAGCTTCTCCTCGGGCACGAACACGTAGTCGGGGCACACGCAGACCTGGCCCCCGTTGACCATGCGAGCCTGGGCGATCCGTGCCGCCGCGCGCCGAACGTCGGCAGCCGGTGCGACGACGACGGGGTTCTTGCCCCCGAGCTCCAGCGTCACCGGAACCAGATTCTGTGCCGCCGAGCGCTGCACCAGCGCCCCGACCGACGGTGAGCCGGTGAAGAAGAGATGGTCGAACGGCAACCCTGCGAAGGCCGCCGCCACGTCGGCACCACCGGTGACGACGTGCAACTCGTCGGGGTCGAAGTACTCCGGTGCCAGCGAGGCCATCAGATCGGCGGTATGCGAGGTGACCTCCGACATCTTGATCATCGCCCGGTTGCCGGCCGCGAACGCGGTGGCCGCGGGCAGGACAACGAGATTGAGCGGGAAGTTCCACGGCCCGATGATTCCGATCACCCCGAGTGGTGAGGGCTGAACCTCCGCCCGCAGTCCGCACAGCCGCGCGGCCGGCAGCAGCTTGGTGGGCCGCATCCACTGGGCCGCATGGGATCTGGTGTGCTCGATGACCGAGAACATCCCGATGACCTCGGTGAACAAGGTAGCGGCCTTGGAGCGGGTGCCGAAGTCCGCCGCCATCGCCTCCACGAACGCATCGGTGTGGTCCACCACGAGTGCCATCAACCGATCGATGCGGTTGCGCCGCACCGCCAGCCCGGGCGGCCCCTCATCCACGAACGCCTGGCGCTGCCGCGCAAGGACGGCGCCCAGCTCAGCGACCCGCCGTTCGAGTGCGGCGGGAGCGTGTCCGTCGAGTGTGCTCATGAATCACCTTCGGTATCCAACCCGCGAGCGACCTCGCCGGTAATGCCCATATTGCCTACTGTAATAATTACAGTACGATCTTACGAAGAAGTGTTCGATCGTGCTGAGATCAAGATGCTGGAGATCAGGTGACGACCAACGTTCACACCGCCGCCGGTGCCGGCGACGAAACCGTCAGCCTGCGAGACCCCTACCCGTTCTTTGCCCGCAAACGGCGGGAGGCCGGCGTGTTCGCCGGCACGGTGATGGACTATTCCAAGACCCCGGAGTCGCTGCTGCCCAAGCAGGAGTACTCCGCGATGTCGTTCGACGCCGTCAACACGGTGTTCCGGGACGGCCGGGTGTTCAGCTCCAAGCCGTACGACAAGACCATCGGCCTGTTCATGGGGCCGACGATTCTGGCGATGGAGGGCAAGAAGCACCGTGAACACCGCAACCTGGTGTCCGCGGCCTTCAAATCCAAGGCGCTGGCCCGCTGGGAGCCGACCATCGTGCGGCCGATCTGCAATGCCCTGATCGACGAGTTCATCGGAACCGGCACAGCCGACCTGGTCCGGCAGTTCACGTTCGAGTTTCCCACCCGAGTCATCGCCCGGCTGCTCGGGTTGCCCGACGAAGACCTGCCGATGTTTCACACCCGCGCCGTGCAGTTGATCAGCTACCACGTCAACTACGAACGCGCCTTCGAGGCTTCGACGGCGCTCAAGGACTATTTCGTCGAGCAGATCGAACAGCGCAAGTCCAAGCCCACCGAGGACATCATCGGCGACCTGGTCACCGCGGAGATCGACGGCGAAAAGCTCACCGACGAAGCGATTTATTCGTTCCTGCGGCTGCTGCTGCCCGCCGGCCTGGAGACCACCTACCGCTCCTCGGGGAACCTGCTGTATCTGCTGCTCACCCACCCGGAGCAGTTCGCCGCGCTGCAAGCCGACCGCGAGCTGCTGGCACCGGCCATCGAGGAAGGGCTGCGCTACGAGACACCGCTGACCACCGTGCAACGCTTCACGACCGAAGACACCGAGTTGGAAGGCGTGCAGATTCCGGCCCGTTCGGTGATCGGGGTGTGCATCGGTTCGGCGAACCGCGACGAGCGGCGCTGGGACCGCGCCGAAGAGTTCGACATCTTCCGCAAGCACACGCCCCACATCTCGTTCGCCGCCGGGGAGCACACCTGCCTGGGTTTGCATCTGGCGCGGCTGGAAACACGCGTCGCGATGGAATGCCTGCTGAACCGGCTGACCAACCTCGCCCTGTTGACAGACGATGACCCGCACATCCACGGTCAGCCCTTCCGGTCCCCGAATGCGCTTCCGGTGACGTTCGACGCGAAGTAGGGTCGGCAAAATGGTCAAAGTCATGTCGGGCTTCCGGGTCTTGGAGCTTGCGCAGTTCACCTTCGTTCCGGCGGCGGGAGCCATCCTGGCCGACTGGGGAGCGGACGTCATCAAAGTCGAACACCCGGCCCGCGGCGACACCCAGCGCGGGTTCTTGAATATGGGTGGCATTCAAGTCGATCCGGAACGACACCCGCTGATGGAACATCCCAACCGCGGCAAACGCAGCGTCGGCATCGACGTCTCCACGCCCGGCGGTCAGGAGGTCATCTACGAGCTCGCCAAGACCGCGGACGTGTTCCTCACCAACTACATGCCCGCGCAGCGCCAGAAGCACAAGTTCGACGTGGAGCACATTCGGGCGGTGAACCCGAACATCGTGTACGCCCGTGGCTCGGCCTACGGCGACAAAGGCGCCGAGCGTGACACCGGCGGCTATGACGGCACGGCGTTCTGGACGCGCAGCGGCATCGGGTACGCCCTGACCCCCGAGGAGCTGGGCGGCGCACTGGGACAAGGCATTCCCGCGTTCGGCGATTCGATCGGCGGCATGTTCATCGCCGGTGGCATCTCGGCCGCGCTGCTGCATCGCGAGCGCACCGGTGAGGCCGTCGAGCTCGACGTGTCGCTGCTGAGCACTGCCTGGTGGGCGGCCGGCGCCAGCGTGACGCAGGGCATGGAGACCGGCGAGGTCATGCGCACCCCCATGCCGGGTTCCGGCGCGCCGTCGGTGAATCCCTTCATGGGCAACTACGAAACGTCCGACGGCGGCACGATCAACCTGTGCATCATCAGCCCGACCGGGCTGATCCGCGACACGTTCGAACACCTGGGCATCCCCGAGGCGGCCGACGATCCCCGCTTCTCCGACGTGCTCCCGCTGATCCAGAACGCCGACGCCGCCGCCGAACTGATCGCAAAAGCTTTCGCCGCCAAGCCCTTTGCCTATTGGCGACAACACCTTAAGACCATGAAGGGCCAATGGGCGCCGTTCCAGAGCCTCATCGACCTGGTCGACGACGAGCAGGCGATCGCCAACGACATGATCGCCGAAGTCGAGCTCGCCGGCGGCGGCAAGCCGTTCCGCGTGGTCCGCGGCCCCGTCCAGTTCAACCACGAGCCGTTGACGACGACGCGGGCGCCGCAGGCCAGCGAGCACACCGAGCTGGTCCTGATGGAGCTCGGCATGGACTGGGACCGGATCGACGAACTCAAGAATGCAGGAGCTATTGCGTGAGGAGTGGCGCGGCGTGAATGATGTCGCCATCATCGGCGTGGGCTTACACCCGTTCGGGCGCTTCGAGGGCAAGTCGGCGATGCAGATGGGCGTCGACGCGATCCACGCCGCTGTCGCCGACGCCGGTATCGCTTGGCGCGACGTCCAATTCGCCACCGGCGGCAGCTGGACGGTGGCCAACCCGGACGCGATCGTCGGCATGGTCGGGCTGACCGGCATCCCGTTCACCAACGTGTTCAACGCGTGCGCGACCGCGGCCAGCGCGGCCAAGGCGTGCGCCGACGGTATCCGACTGGGCGACTACGACATCGGCATCGCCATCGGACTGGACAAGCACCCGCGCGGCGCGTTCACCGAAGACCCCGCCCTGGTCGGCATGCCGCGCTGGTATGCGCAGAACGGGCAGTATCTGACCACCCAGTTCTTCGGCATGAAAGCCAACCGTTACCTGCACGACCACGGCATCTCGCAGCAGACCCTGGCCAAGGTCGCGGCCAAGAACTTCCGCAATGGGGCCATGAATCCCAACGCCTTTCGCCGCAAGCCGATCTCCGAGGAAGACATCCTCAACTCGACGATGCTCAATTATCCGCTGACCCAGTACATGTTCTGCGCGCCCGACGAGGGCGCCGCCGCCGTGGTCATGTGCCGGGCGGACATCGCGCACCGCTACACCTCCAAGCCCGTCTACCTGCGGGCGGTGGAGGTCCGCACCCGCCGCTACGGAGCCTACGAGGTGAACACCACGTGCGCCCCGGTCGAAGAAGACGTGGCCCCAACGGTTTACGCCGCCCGCACCGCCTTCGAGAAGGCGGGCATCGCCCCCGACGATGTCGACGTGATCCAGTTGCAGGACACCGACGCCGGCGCCGAGATCATTCACATGGCCGAGTGCGGGTTCTGCGAGCACGGCGATCAGGAGAAGCTACTGGCCGACGGCGCCACCGAGATCAACGGTGCGATGCCGGTCAACACCGACGGCGGGCTGATCGCCAACGGCGAGCCCATCGGCGCCTCCGGTTTGCGGCAGATCCACGAGATCGTGCGCCAGCTCCGCGGTGAGGCGGGCGATCGTCAGGTGCCCGGCAACCCCAAGGTGGGATTCACGCAGCTCTACGGCGCGCCGGGCACCGCCGCGGCGACCATCCTCACGACCTGACGGCGTCAAGAGGCTTTCTGCGCGACCGCGCGAAAGTGCACGACGTCTTCCCTGCGGTTTCCTGTTGCGTGGGTGAACTCGAAGCCCGCCGGTTCGGCGAGGTCGCGTAACTGCGGCACGCTCAGCCGGTCGGGATCGGACGGCATCTCCACGAAAACAAGTCGGCCGCCTGGCCTCAAGACGCGGTGCAGCGAGCGTAAGCATGCCTGCTGGTCGGGCACCTCCCCTATCACCGCCGCCAGAAACGCCACATCAAAAGCGTTGTCGGGGAACGGGAATTGCTCGCTTGCCTGCCCACTGGTGAAGCCGACATCAACGAAGCCGGCCCGCTCGAGTCGGCGCCGAGCCTTCTCCAGCATCTCCGGCTGGAGGTCGAACAAGTCGAGCCTGCCATCGGTGAGCTGGCGAGCGATCTCGACGCTGAAGAAACCCGGGCCCGGTCCGAGTTCGAGAACCCGCTCGGTGCCGGTCAGGTCCAAGGCGTCGATGATGCGCCGGGGCGGCATCAGCGCTCGCCGAACTGGATTGTCCAGAAGAAACGTCGCTTGATGCGGAAAGGGGGACGGTCCCGGATCGCGCCTTTTCCGCAGCAGCGCGCCCACCCATGTTGTCGCCATCAGACCTCCTTCCATCGAAGTTAGGGTAACCTAACTCGACGGCAGGAAGCAACGGCGTCGGCAAGCCGGGGGCGCGTCGAGTGTTAATCCTCGGCTTTGAGTGTCATTACCGGGCGACGACGCGCCGGCAAACCCCGCCGCAAATTCACACCCAAAGCCCTAGCTTCACATTGGATTTCGCTGGTGCGAAGCGCTAGCCGCGGCTACGAGGCTTTCTGCGCGACGGGCGCGTACGCCGGCTTGCCCAGACCCAGCACGTACTGCGCGATCATGTTGCGGAACACCTCGAGGGTGCCGCCATAGATCCCGACCAGCGGCGCGAACCGGTACACGTACTCGGCGGCGCCGTCGTCGGCCGCCCCGTCGGTGCCGACGGGCAGCGTCGACGCCGTGCCCAGGATGTCCATCAGATCCGGGGAGATGTCACGCATCGTCTGGGCCAGCGCGACGCGTCCGAAGATGCTGGGCGCGCTCAGGGAGGCTTCCATCCGCGCGGCGCTGCGGCCCAGGCGATAGGCCACCGCCGCGTCGTCGATAAGCCTGCGCCCGTCCGGGTCTGGCTGCGTTACTTTGGCCGCCGCCTTGTCCAGCGCGTCGGCCATGAAACCGGCCTGGTGCATCATGATCGACACGTCTTGCAGCCCGTCCGGTGCGGCCGCGACCGCCCCGTGCTCGGTGTTGAGGGGCTCGCGCAACACCGTCCAGCCCGCGTTCACGTCGCCCAGGCGATACTTGTCGTCGACGCGCACGTCGCTGTAGTAGACGATGTTGGTGCGGTCGCCGTCGACGGTGCGGATGCCCTGGATCTCGATGCCCGGGGAGTTCAGCGGAACCAGGAACATCGTGAGGCTCTTGTGCTTCTGCGCACCCGGGTCGGTGTTGGTGATGAGGAAGACGAACTGGCAGTTGTGCGCGCCGGTGGTGAACATCTTGGAACCGTTGATAATCCAGCCCCCATCTCCCGAGCCGTCACGCACCGCGCGGGTCTTGCAGGTGGCGATGTCGGACCCGCCCTCGGGTTCGGTGTAGCCCAGGCATAGCCGGACATGCCCGCTGAACACGCCCGGCAACACCTCGTCCCGCAGTTCGGCCGAGCCGAACTTCGCGACCGAGCGGGCCACCATGGCGGTGGTGCCCCAGGTCACCCAGGGCACGTGCGCGCGCCGTTTCTCCAGTTCCCAGATGCGCCGACGCACCCTGCTGAAGCCGCCGTCGGCCTCCGACTTCCATTCGCGTTCGAGGTAACCGGCGGCGCCCAATGCCAGGTGCACTCCTTCGTCGAAGTTGTCACCCGTTTCGCGGTCCCTGCGCTTGACGTCCTCGGTCACATGCGTGCGCAGGAAGTCGCGCGCTTCTTCGAGGAACCGCTGATCGTCGTCGGACAGCGTGACTCGTGAGAAATCCACTTAGGCGCCCTTTCCACTTTCGCGCGCGGCGACCAGCTCGCCGACATACTTGGCGCTGGCGCCGGGATCCCCGCCGGCCAATGCCCAGCCACGGGCTCGCACCAGATATGCCGTCGCGGCGGCCTCCGCCGAAACGCCAAGTCCCCCTTGGATATGCACCGCCATGGTCGCGGCCTTCGCCGCCTCCTCGGCCATGAACACGAACGCCGAGGGCGCCAGCTCCGGGCGCTCGTGCGGCTCGTTGTCCAGGAACCAGGCCGCGCGCCGCGCCAGGTTGCGACCGCCCTGCACGGTGATCGCGATGTTGGCCAGCGGATGCGAGATGCCCTGCAGCGTCGAAATCGGCACGCCCAACGTGTAGCGGGTCTTGGCGAATTCGGCGGCGATGGTCATGGTCTCCTCCACCAGGCCCACCAACGCCGCCGCGCTCAGCACCCGCCACTCATCCAGCGCCCGTTGATATTCGGCCAGCGCCTCGGATCCGCCGGCCAGCACGGTGCGGGTATCGGCGGACGCGGGATCCACCCAGGCCATCGGCAGCCGGCCGATGTTGTCCACCTTGGTCGGGCGCGTGCCGAACGTCAGCGCGACGACGTCGTCGCCGTCGCGCACGATGATCTGGTCGGCGATCGACCCGGTGGGCAAAAGCCGCGCCCCGGCGGCGCTGTCGTGCTGCGGGTCGAAGGCCGCGAGTCGCTTGCCGTGGACCACATCGGGTTCGACCGCGCCGAGGCGCGCGAGCAGCCGTGCGGTGCAAACCTGGTCGATCCACGGTACCGGCGCCAGCGACCGGCCGATCTCCTC
This sequence comes from Mycobacterium sp. 1245499.0, assembly GCF_001673615.1. NCBI lineage: Bacteria > Bacillati > Actinomycetota > Actinomycetes > Mycobacteriales > Mycobacteriaceae > Mycobacterium > Mycobacterium sp. 1245499.0. The sequence continues at coordinate 25,735 of NZ_LZMG01000191.1, read as the reverse complement.
GGCCACCAGGGTCAGGTCGACGAGCGTCGCCCCGTCCCCGCCCGCGTACTCGGGCACCGCCATGGTCGTTGCGCCCATGGCGCACAACCGTTCCCACAGATTCTTGTCGAAGCCGGTTTCCTCCGCGGCGCGCACGGTTTCGATCGAACAATGCGTCTTGAAGAAATCGCGGTAGGCGGCCTGCAACGCCTCGTGATCCGACGTCAGGCTGTAGTCGAGCCTACGTAGTTCATAGCGGTCCATCCTCAGCCTTCCTCCTGGCCACCGAAGAAGAATTCTTGGGCATTGTTGTAGAGATAGTTGTCGAGCACGTGGGCCGGCAGGTCCAGCCCGGCCGCTTCGGGAACCACGCGGTGCATTTTGAGCACCGGCCAGTCGGAAGCGAAGATCACCTTGTCCGGCCCGCGGGTCCGCATGTAGTGCAACAGGCTCTCCGGCAACCGTTTCGGCGACCACGCCGACGTCATCAACCGCAGGTTGGCATATTTGATCAACAGCCTGATCGCGATGTCCCACCACGGGTCCGCGCCGTGAATCATGCACAGCTTCAACTCCGGGAATCGCACGCAGACCCGGTCGAGGTGGATCGGATTCTGCACCTCCCCGGGGATGGGTGGTCCGGGGATGCCGGTGTTGATACACAGTGGCAGCTCGAGCTCGGCGCACTTGGTGTACAGCGGGTAATAGACGGCATCGCTGGGCGGGTATTGGCCGTCGCCCCAAAAGCTCGGTCCCACAGCGGCATAGGCGACGGGCAGGTCGTCGACGATGGCGGACAACTCACGCAGGGACGGCATCGGGCGCAACAGGTTGACCCCACCCATCGCCAGGGCGAACCGGTCGGGCTTCTCCTCGACGAATTTGCGCGCGGTCACCGACGGCGTGGCCAGGTTGTCCATCAAGATCGCCTTGCGCACACCCTGGGCGTCCATCTCCTCGAGCAGCTTCGACAACTCGACCGGTGCGAACATGGACTCCGGCCCCTTGAAGTAGTCGTCCCGCACCTTGAGCATCCAGGTCGGCTGCTGCTCGGTCTCGCCGAAGTGCACGTTGACCAGGCAATCGATAGCTTTCATGTCGACATCGGCGCCTTTGCTGTTGCGTGACGTTTCGCCCAACGGTAATCGGCCTTCCCGTTGCCCAAGCGCTGAACCCGCTCGACGACGAGGAACTCCTTGGGCGCCTTGAACCGCGCCAGTCGCGACGTGCACAGCGTGTGGAGCTCCTCGGCGGTTCCGGTGGCGCCGTCGCGCAGTTCGACGAGCGCGACCAGCTCTTCGCCCCAGCGCTCGCTGGGCCGGCCGACCACCAGCGCGTCGGCGACCGCCGGGTGGGCGCGCAGCACCTCTTCGACCTCCTCGACGAAGACCTTCTCGCCGCCGGTGTTGACCACCAGCGAGTCGCGGCCGTACAACCGCAACGCGCCGTCGGCTTCCAGTGCGGCGCGGTCACCCGAGATCACCACTCGCTTGCCGTCGATCTCGGGGAAGGTCTTGCGGGTGGCGTCGGGATCGTCAAAGTAGCCCAACGGTATTCGCCCTTCCCGGGCGACCCAGCCCACTTCCGGCTCGCCGGGGGAGAGGAAGTGGCTGTAGTCCTCGGAAAGCACCAAGCCGCCTTCGCGCAGCGTGAAGGTGTCGGCCTGGGAGCCGCGCCGGCTGTGGCCGAAGCCCATGTTCCCGGTCTCCGATGAGCCGTAACCGTTGATGAGGGTGATGTGGGGTAACAGCTCCAGCAGGGCTTGTTGATACTTGGGATTCGTTGCGGCGCCCCCGGTCCCGATGGCGTACAGCGAGGACAAGTCGTAGAAGCCGCCCTGCAGCTCGGCCACCAGTGGCGCGGCGTAGGCATCCCCCACCATGGTCATCAGGCCGACCTTTTCGCGCTGCGCGGTCTCCCACACCAATCGCGGTTCGAGCTTGCGGCCGGTGTCATACATCACCACGGTGGTGCCGGCCATGATCGCCGAGAAGGCCGTCCACATGCCGGCCGCGTGCATCAACGGCGAGACGGCGAACCATGGCGCACCGGCGTTACCGCGCACCTTGTCGTGGATCTCTTCCGCGCAGGCATGATCGGCCCCCACCATGGAGGACACATAGATGTCGGACTGTCGCCACAGCACGCCCTTGGGCCGACCAGTGGTGCCGCCGGTGCAGATCATCAGCAGATCGTCCGGGGACGCCGTCACCCCCCGGCCGGTATCCCCTTGCGCCAGTGCGTCATCCAACGACACCGCGCCCGACAGTTCCGCAGCGCCGCTGCCGTCATCCACGGACACCAACAGGTCGACGCCGGCATCCGTGAGCACGTCGGCGAATTTCGCGCCCAGCCCGCGGTGGTAGATGACCGCTCGGGGCTTGACGTAGTCGAGCAGCTCGCGGACCTCGTTCGGCGTGTAGTAGTAGTTGATGTTCACCGGGACGGTGCGGGCCTTGAGGCAGCCGATGACCATGTCCGGGTACAGGTCGTTGTGCATGACCAGCGCCACCCGGTCCTGCCCGCATTCCCAGTTCTGCAGCGTCGCGCGCTCCCGATGTGCCCCTAATCCGTTGCCCGCCAGGAAGTTTGCCAGCCGGCGGGTGCGCTCGGCCGACTCGCGAAAGGTGCTGCGGCGGCCGCCGCATACCGTCATCGTCCGGTCCCCGACGACGTGGGCGATTTCGTCGAGAACCGCCCCTATGGTCCATTCGCTCACTGGTGTAGCCGGCCTCGGGTGATCAAGGGAGGTCAAGCGGCCGAGCCGACTTGGACGCCGAGCAAGTCTAACGCATTGTCCCGCATGATCTTTCGAACGTCGGACTCGCTGAAGCCCTTTAGCTCCTCGGCGAACGACACCGGCGATTCGAGGCCTTCCCCGTGCGGCCAGTCGGAACCGAACAGGATCTTGTCGACGCCGATGGCGCCGGCGAGGTCGGCCAGATCGTCCTCGTAGTAGGGCGCGATCCAGACGTTGTTGCGCAACTGCTCCACCGGGTCCTCGGGGAAGTACTGGGGTTGGGTGTTGGCCGCCTTCTTCAATCGCTTGATCAGCCGGTGCACGAAGTACGAGCCGTTCTCGATGCTGACCGCCTTGAGTTTCGGGTGACGGGTGAACACGCCGTGCACGATCATCGACGCCATCGTGTCGTGAATGGCGCGGTCGTCGAGCAGCACCTGATCCAGCGGATCCTTGGCGCCGAAGCCCTCGAACGTCGCTTTGCCGCCCCAGGCCGCCGCGATGTGCAGATAGCCGCTGTCGGACAGGTGGAATCCGACCGGCACCCCTGCCTCGGCCAGCCGCGCCCAGACCGGGTCGTGGCTGCGATCGCCCAGCGACCGCGGCTTGACCAAGCCGGGCACCGGCGCCGGGCGCACCAGCACCAGCTTGGCGCCGCGCGCGAGCACGAACTCCACCTCTTCGATGGCCTTGTCCGGGTCGGCCAGCGAGATGATCGGTGCGGCAATGATTCGGTGATCGGGACGGTCGAAGCCCCAGTCCTCGTCGAGCCACAGATTGAACGCGTGCACCGACGCCATCGTCGCCTCGATGTCGTGCTTGAGCGCCTCCTCGACTCCGCATCCGAACGTCGGCAGCATGAACACCGTCTCGATGTCCTGGGTGTCCATCACCGCGATCCGGGCGTCGCGGTTCTGATACTCGGGGTGTTCCGCCAGCCGCTCGACCTTCATCAGCGAGGCCGGATCGACCCCGTCGGGGATCTCGCCGCGGAAGAGCAGGTCGAGGCAACCCGGCACGATGATCGGGTCGAAGGTGGGGTTGGGGATGAAATGGTTGATGCGGCCGCCGATCACGGCCCAGGTCCGCTTGCCCTCGTTGACCATCTGGACGCCCCGCCCCCTGAACTTCTTGTCCAGATGGCGGGTGAACGAGTCCAGCGGCTCGTAGTAGTGATTGTCGACGTCGATCGCCTGGTAACCCAACTCAGCCATGATCATCCTTTCCGCCATTACCGGCGAACACTAAGCGTCGGTCGAATCGAGCGACGGGAATTGCGGCGGCCGCTTCTCGAGAAAACTGGTGATGCCCTCGATGACATCGGGGCGCGGCATCGCCTCGTGCAACAAAACTTCGGCGAGCGAATTGGCCTGCTCGACGTCGCGGGTCGCGTCGCCGTATACCTGCCTCTTGATCACCGCCATCGACGCCGGGGAGCAATTCGCGGCGATGTCCTCGGCGTATTCCAGCGCGCGCTTCATCAAATCGTCCGGCGCGACAACCTCTTTGACCAGACCCAACTCGGCCGCCTCCTCGGCGAGAAACGTCCGCCCGCTCAGCAACAGATCGAGGGCGACGCCCCAGCTGGTCAGCCGCGGCAGTATCCAAGAGATGCCGAACTCCGCGATCAGACCCCGACGCGCGAACACCGCGCCGAACTTCGCGCCGGCGGCCGCGAACCGGACATCGCACATCAGCGCCTGGGTCAACCCGATGCCGACACACGCCCCGTTGACGGCCGCGATGACGGGCTTGCGCAACGTCGTCACAAAGTGCGGCGGGCGCTCCCCGACCAACTCGGCCAGATTCGTCTGACCGGCCTTCTCCATCGTCTCGCCATAGCCGGGTGCCGAACTTGGCGCGCCCAAATACGCGCCCGCGCAAAACCCCCGGCCCCGGCCGGTCAACACGATGACCCGGACGGCCGGATCCTGTTCGGCGCGATCGATCGCCGCATAAAACCCGGCGGCGATGTCGGGGCCCCAGGCGTTGAGCCGATCCGGGCGATTGAACGTCAGAACCGCCACACCGGTTTCAGTGGTCTCATACAGCACCGCCGCATCGGTGACCACGCGGTCGGCGGCGCTCATCAGACCGTCCCCTCATAGCTGATCGACTGGCGAGTTTGTACCCATACTGTATACCTATCGGTACTGCATTCCACAACTGCCGCGATCCGGCGGCGAAACCCCGACTAAACAGCGGTTTCACGCACCGCGACGCCGACTCGGGCGCCCGCGGGTCGACGGCCGGGCGGGCGACGATTTTGACGCGGTCGTAACCGCCGAATCGGGTGCCGGAAATGAATTTTCGGCGGCAACCGGCCGCCGACGTGGCAAGACTTAAATGTTGTGGTGTGGGACACGTTGCTGCCACGTTTGCGTCGGCCGCGCGATCGGGAATCCCGGAACAAGCCAGCCAGTCGACAAGGGAGGTAGACGCAATGGTTGACGTCAAGAGTGGTCCGATCGAACTCGTCCGTGGCATCGTCGAGGATGCCCTCGGGAAGACCAAGCAGGTCATCGGGATCATCATCGGCAATGACAGCCTGGCCGAAGAGGGCAAGGCTCAGCAGGACAAGGCGGAAGCGCAGCGCAACGCCGGCAAGAAGGAAGCCGCCGCCGAGAAAGCCCGCGGCAAGGCCAAGGCCTACGAGGAGCGCGAGCGGGCCGAGCAGCAGTAAACGGTCAGCTAGTCGAGCGGGCCCGGTCACTGACCGGGCCCGCTTCGCTGCGTAAACCCTGCTACCGCAACGCGGTTTCCAGCAGGCCCAACCGCTGGTAGGCGTTTTCGATCTGGGCTTTCGCCTCGGCGGGCAGCTCGGCCTGCGGGGGGCGGGAGTGCGGATACGCGCCGATGGGCAGGCCCAGCAGCGATGCGGCGTACTTGAATGCGCCGCCCCAGTGGGTGAAGTAATCCGCGCGGCCGGGGTAACAGGTCCACCAGGATCCGACGTCGAGGTCGAACTGGTCCAAGCCCGACTCACGGCCGTAGTCCATGGCCTCGACGAGTTTGTCGCTCTGGATGAGATCCCAGTATTCGGAGAACAGTCGCCGGGTGGGCGTCTCGAAAAGGTAGCCGGCGGTACCCAATTGCGCCGGACAGACGATCCCGTCGCGCAGCCAGCCGGCCCGGTAGACGGTCTTGTCGCATTCCCACACCGCGAGGCCGGGCGCCAGCTCATGCAGCATCCGGCTGCTCGCCGGCCGGAAGGCGCCTTCCTTGGTCGCGCACACCGCGGGAACTTCGTCGTAGATCCGGGCGCTCTCGGCGGGCGTCAAGACGTAACCCGAGGACGGCGAGTTGAACATGCCCAGGGCGATATCCGTCCGCGCCGCCACGTATTTGAAAAAGCGCAGCACGCCGTCACCCCCGTGCGCCTCCATCATCGGCGTTTGGATGTAGGCGATGTCGGCCCCCGCCTCCTGCGCGTGCAGCGTCAGGTCCAGGCAGTCCTTCGCCGACATCGCCGCCGTGCACGCCTGCACCACCACGTCGGGATTGATGCCGCGCGCTTCCTCGACGGCCACCTCCAGCAGGCGTTTGCGTTCCTCGATGGTCAGCGACCAGAACTCCGCGATCCCGCTGGTACACCACAACATCGGATGCCCCAGATCACCGACGCAATAGCGCACCAGCGTCCGATAGGCCTCCCAGTCGATGTCATCGCCGTCGGTGCCGCAGAACGGCGTGTAAAGGGAGTCACCGATCCCCCGCAATGCGCCCGACGCCCACGCCCGCGCCTCCGCTGCCGTAGCCACAATCGACTCCTTTTGTCTGCCAATCGATTTCTTCGACCCGTCGTCAGGTGAAGTCCGAACCGCCGTCGACGTTGATGTTGGCGCCGGTCATGTAGGAGTTGCGCCGCGAGGCGAGGAACGCGGCGACCGGGCCGATTTCCTCCGGCAAGCCCGCACGCGGCATGTGCGCCGGATGACCGAAATGCTTGCCGATGGCGTCCATCAGGGCGTAAGGGTCATTGCCGTCGACCCCCACCGAATTCGCCCAGCCGATCAGCGATTCCGATGCGATGCTGCCCGGCGACACCACGTTGACCATGATCTCGTCCTTGGCCAGCAGCAGAGACAGGTTTTTCGACACGCTGGTCAGCATCGACTTCGCCGCCGTGTAGGCGGGCAGCATGACGCTTTGCCGCTGCGTCGAGTGTGCGGAGAAGTTCACGATCCGGGCCCATTGCGCCTTGCGCAACAGCGGAAGCGCCGCGCGGACGCAGCGCACCATTCCCAGCACGCCGTCTTCGACGGATTGCCGCCACTGGTCGTCGGTCAGCTGCTCGAACGTGCCGGCCGCGCCCGGTCCCACCGTGATAACCAGCGCGTTGAGTTCGCCGTCCCATCGCCGGGCGAGCTCGCCGAACACCTCGCTCACCGCACCGTCGTCCCCGATGTCCGCCGTCAATCCGATCGCGTCCGGGCTACCGCGCTGCGTGAGATCGGTCACCGCGGCGTCCAGGGCGTCGCGGCTGCGGCCTATCACCGCGACCCGGGTGCCTTCGTCGGCGAAGCAGCGCGCCGTTGCCAATCCCATGCCGCGGCTACCGCCGACTACCACCGCCGTGGCATTCGCCAGCCCTAGATCCATTGCGTAATCCGTAGCCCCAGTCTGGTCATTTTCGCCTGTCCAGCCGCTTTACCAAAAAGCCTACGATAGGTATTACAGTAGCAGAGGGATAATGTGACACGAAGGCGTATACGCAGGTCAAAAAAGAAGTGCCGGTAAATTCAATCGTACCGGCAGCACGGCTGCCAGACCGCATACCCGGAACGGATTTTGATGGAGGTGCCCGTAGTGGCAAAACAGGCAACCGCCGATAAGCGTCAACGACGCGAACGCGGGTCCATCAATCCCGACGACATCATCAGCGGCGCATTCGAACTCGCGGAGCAGGTGTCGATCGACAACCTGAGCATGCCGCTGCTCGGCAAACATCTCGGCGTGGGTGTGACGAGCATCTACTGGTACTTCCGCAAGAAGGACGACCTGCTCAACGCGATGACCGACCGCGCGCTGAGCAAGTACGTGTTCGCCACGCCCTATGTCGAGGCCAGCGACTGGCGTGAGACCTTGGCCAACCACGCGCGCTTGATGCGTAAGACGTTCATGGGCAACCCAATTCTGTGCGACCTGATTTTGATTCGAGCCGCGCTTTCGCCGAAGGCGGCGCGGATGGGCGCTCAGGAGATGGAAAAGGCGGTCGCCAATCTGGTGCAGGCCGGGCTGTCGCCGGAGGATGCCTTCGACACCTATTCGGCGATTTCGGTGCACGTGCGCGGTTCAGTGGTGCTGCAACGGCTCTACGAAAAGAACCAGTCCTCGGACGTCGGTCCCCGGGCCATCGAGGACGCGGTTGCGATTGACCCGGAGAAGACGCCGCTGCTCGCTCAGGTGACCGGGATAGGCCACCGCATCGGCGCCCCCGACGAAACGAATTTCGAATACGGACTCACCTGCATCCTCGATCACGCCAGCCGGCTGATCGACGAGAGCAACGGATCCAAGGGCGGCAAGGCGGCGCCGTCGCGGCAGCGCAAGCCGGCCAAGTCGGCGCCGGCCCGGGGCCGGACCAAGGCGACAGCGGCTCGCTAGCGCCCCGAAAGGGCTTGTCAGCCCTCGGGTTCCGGGACGTGGAAGTGCTCGTCGCGTAACCGGAACGCCTCCCTGGCGCCGTGCTGCGCGCGGGTCTTGACGAAGTTGAATTCGCCCGGCCCGAATTGCAGGTTGGTGCCGAACGCGTGGAACAGATAGCTGGCGACCTCTTCGCCCTGATACGCCTGGCTCTGCTCGACCAGCCGGAATGCCTCCTTGGCGATGACGACCCCGTCGGCGGGCATCTTCGCCGCCTTCTCGGCCCAGTAGCGCGCGCGGGCCGTCACCGCACCGGGTGCGCAGGTGTCGGTGAAGATTCCCAGGTGCTCGATCTCGCCCGCCTCGATGATGTCGCCGGTCAACAGCAGGCGCCGGGCCAGCACCGGCCCGAGCCGGTGAAAGAACATGTGCAGGCTGCCGAGGGCGGGGCCCAGGAACCGGGTCGCGGGCATGCCGATCTTGGTGTCACGCGCGATGACCGAGATGTCGGTCATCAACGCCATCTCGAAACCGCCGCCGAGCGCGTAACCGGCGATCTCCCCCACCGTCACCTTCGGGAATCCCATGAAATTGTGGTAGAAGCCAAAAGACTTGCGGTCCACCGTAAGTCGTCGCCGCTGACTGGGGCGACGTTTGGCGGGCCGGTCGGCACCGGCCGCCTGGTCCGGTGGCGCGGACGAGCCGTACCATCCGTAGGCGTTGTTCATGTCCGCACCGGTGGAGAACACCCCCTCTGCCCCGCGCAGTAGCACCACCGTCAGGTCGTCGTCCTCGGCCACCTGATCAAGGCATCGGGCGACGGCCTCACGCATCGCCGCGTCATAGGAGTTGCGTTGTTGGGGATTGTTCAGCGTGATGGTCGCGATGCGCCGATCGGGATCGATGTCGAAGAGCACGCGATCGTCAGAGGTGCTCGAGGCGGTCATGTATCGGACTCCTTTCGGCGCCTGCCGAACCGCGATCCGGCAAGCTTTTCCGGCCGTGACGCCAACGTGTTGACCTCGCCGGTACAGAGGACTTCGTCGTGAAGCGACAGCCGCCCGGTCGACGTGATGCCGCGTTCACCCTCCGTGCGGGCTATGTCGAAGCGCAGCTCGGTCAACACCGGGGTCGGCCGGCGGAAGGTTACGACCAGGGATCGTGTCTTGCCGGACAGGCCGGTGACGCAATTGTGGTGCTGGATGACGCAGTCGAAGAAGACGCCCAGGAAGCCGCCGTGCACCAGGCCCGGCGGCCCTTCGTACACCAGGGGGAATTCGACAGTGCCCGTAGCGTTCTCGGCGTCGAGTCCGTCGAACCGGTACTCCGGAAAGCACGGGTTGTATGCACCGATGTCGGTCGCGTGGTTGAGGTAGACGCGGCGCGGATCGTCGGGCAATTCGCCGATGCGCGGTGCGTTGTCCGCGGGCGCCGCGGCGACCAGCTCGCCTTCCCACTCGGCGAATTTCTCCAGCATGGCGTCCACCGCGGGGTGTGGGTGCTCGAGGGACACCAGCAGCGAACTCAGGCGCCGCATGGCGGCAGCGGCGGCCACGGTCTGGGCAAGCGGCGCCTCGCCGAATCTGGCGTCGCCGTTGCCCGTCGACGCGCGCGCGGCATGCCCCTCCGACAAAGTCATCGCGCCACTCCTCCTCATCGCTGTGCTCTGCATCGTCGCCGGCGCGGTCATCGCGCCACTCCTCCTCATCGCGGCGTCCCCCGCAAGCGGGCGGGGGTACCTCCCACTTGTGGGGGCGTGCCCCGCCGCATCGTCGCCGGCGCGGCCATGGTTCCCTCTTTCACCCCGGGTTGTTTCGCAGGCAGCGTATCCTTGCTAACTTATACAGCGTATCAATCGTATTGCCTACTGTATGGGTAACCGTATCGGCGGAGAAAGGCCGGATTCGACGGTGAGTCAGGGGGCCGACACGGCCGGTGCCGAGGGTTCGGTGACAGTGCACCGCGAGGGTGCGGTGTTACTGGTGACGCTCGATCGCCCATCGCGGCGTAACTCGTTGACGCAGTTGATGATCGGGGCTTTAGTCGAAGCCCTGACCGATGCCGCTTCCGACGATTCGCTGCGGGCCGTGCACATCCGGGGAGCCGGCGGTGACTTCTGCGCCGGCGCCGACTGGGTCGCCGCCAACGACCCCGGCGCCCCGCGTCCCCGCACCGGTGATCTGGTGCGGCGGATTCCCCACGCCGCTCACCGCGTGATCGAGCTCGTCGCGTCCATCCAGCTGCCGGTGGTGTGCAGCGTGCGGGGCTGGGCGGTGGGATTCGGCTGCAACCTCGCGCTGGCCGCCGACTTCACCGTGGCCGCCGACGATGCCGTGTTCTGGGAGCCCTTCATCGACCGGGGGTTCAGCCCGGATTCGGGCTCCACCTGGCTGCTGCCGCGGCTGATCGGCCTGGCGCGGGCCCGGCGAATGCTGCTGCTGGGCGAGAAGGTGGGCGCGCCGGATGCGGCCGACTGGGGATTGATTCACCAAGCCGTCAGCGGCCCCGAGCTCGACCGCGCCGCCGAAGAGTTGGTGGGCCGACTGGCCGCCGGGCCGACGGCCGCGCTCGGACTGGCCAAACAGGCTATCAATTTCGGCCAGCAGGCAACGCTGAGCCAGTCGCTGACCCAGGAGTTGTTCAACCTGGAATTATCTTGCCGAACAAGCGATTTCAAGGAGGGCCTGGAGGCCTTCCGGCAGCGACGGGATCCGGATTTTCGTGGACGCTAGTTCGGGGGCGTCGAGTGTGGGCCGTACGCACGGGAACTGCCTCGAATTCGTCCATATGCCCCACGCTCGACGTGCAAAACAACACGAAGGGATGACCCATGCCCACTGATTCGTTCGACACCATCAAATACGAAGTCGATGGGCACACCGCGACGATCACCCTGAACCGCCCGGACGCCCTCAATGCGCTCAGCCCGCACATGATCACCGAGCTGCGGGCCGCCTACGACGAGGCCGAAAACGACGACGCTGTCTGGTTGACCATCGTCACCGGCACCGGCCGCGCGTTCTGCACCGGTGCTGACGTCAAGGAGATTCCCGAAGACGGCAAGGTGATCTACGAGCGGCCCTACCTGTCGACATACGACCAGTGGGAGGCGCCGCAGGAGGGCACCCCGCCGTTTCGCACCATGGCCAAGCCGGTGCTCACCGCCGTGAACGGGATCTGCTGTGGCGCCGGCATGGATTGGGTCACCACGACCGACATCGTCATCGCGTCCGAGCAGGCCACCTTCTTCGATCCGCACGTCAGCATCGGGTTGGTGGCCGGCCGGGAATTGGTGCGGGTGTCTCGGGTGTTGCCTCGCTCGATCGCGCTGCGAATGGCCCTGATGGGCAAGCACGAGCGGATGAGCGCGCAACGCGCCTACGAGCTTGGGTTGATCAGCGAGATCGTGGAACATGACCGCCTGCTGGAGCGCGCCCACGAGATCGCCGACATCGTCAATTCCAATGCACCGCTGGCCGTCCGGGGCACCCGGCTCGCGATTCTCAAGGGACTCAACGTGCCCCTGCACGAGGCGGAGATACTCGCCGAGACCTTCCGCGAGCGGGTGCTGCGCACCGAGGACGCGGCCGAAGGACCCCGGGCCTTCGTCGAGAAGCGCAAGCCGAATTGGCAGTGCCGATGACGTTCGAAACCATTCTGTTCGAGGTCGACACGCGCGACCACGTCGCCACCATCACACTGAATCGCCCCGAACAGCTCAACGCGTTCAACCGCACCATGTGCGAGGAGATGGCCCGCGCGTGGCGCACCGTCAAACTCGACGATTCGGTGCATGCGGTCGTGTTGCGCGCCGCCGGCGACCGGGCGTTCAGCGCCGGGCTGGACATCAAGACGCCATACGGTCAGCCCGAAAACATCTGGAACCACGAGGATCCCGGCGAAGCGCTGAGTCCCAAGTGGCAGAAGATGTGGAAGCCCGTGGTATGTGCGGTCCAGGGCATATGCACCGCGGGCGCGTTCTACTTCGTCAACGAATCCGACGTGGTGATCTGCTCCGAGAACGCCACCTTCTTCGACTCTCACGTGTCGGCGGGCCTGGTGTGCGCTTTGGAGCCGATCGGCCTGATGCGCCGCATCGGCCTGGGTGAAACGTTGCGAATAGCATTGATGGGCAACGACGAACGGGTCGGCGCCGAGACCGCGCTGCGGATCGGGCTGGTCTCCGAGGTCGTCGCCGCCGACCAGCTTTGGGACCGCGCCCACCAGATCGCGGCGACCATCGCCGCCAAGCCGCCGACCGCGACAGCCGGCACGGTGAAGGCGATCTGGGAATCGCTGGACAAGCCGTACCGCGCGGCGATGGAGCAGAACCTGATCTATACCCGGCTGGGAAACCCGTTGGGCACCGCGGAGCTGGCCGCTGGAAACGATTCCGGGGCGCCGAGCGCGGCCCGCACCCCGAAGATTCGCTGATGTCGCCTCACCCGCTGGCCCAACGCATCGCCGACGTGCTCGACCTGCAACCGGACTCGCGCGCCATCGAGTATGGCGGCCAATGGATCTCCTGGGCACGAGTCGGGGCGCTGGCGCGGCGTATCGCCGCGATTACCGGCGGGGCCGAAGTCGGGATGCTGTTGCGCAACCGCCCGGGGCACGTGGCCGCCTTTCTGGGCGTGCTGCTGGGCGGCGGAACGGTCGTGGTCATCAACCCTGCCCGAGGTGACGAACGCACCAGGGCCGACATCGCGGGCCTGCGGCTTCCCGTGATCGTCGGCGAGGCAAACGATCTGAGGGCCCTGGTGCCCGCGGGCACGCCGACGGTCGCGATTTCGGGCGGGTTGGACGACGCCGACGTCACCGCGCCGCGCGTCGACCGCCCCGGCCGGCGGTCCGGCACCGCCGTGCGCATGCTGACCAGCGGCACTACCGGGCCGCCCAAGCGTATCGACCTGGGCTACGACATGCTGGCGCGCAGCGTGATCGGTCCGGATCCCGAACATGCGGTCTCGCCCGCAGAGCTGCGCCGCGGCGTCGCGATCGTGAACTCGCCGCTGGTGCACATCGGCGGGGTGTTCCGGGTGCTGCAATGCATCGCCGAGGCGCGGCCGTTCGTGCTGCTGGAACGATTCGAGCTGAACGCCTGGGCCGAGGCGGTGCGCAAGCACCGGCCCCGCGCGGCGTCCCTGGTGCCGGCGGCGCTGCGCACGGTCTTGCACTCCGATATCCCGCGTGCCGACCTGGCGAGTCTGCGGGCCGTTACCTGCGGCACGGCCCCGTTGTCGGCCGAGGACGCCGATGCCTTCACCGAGAAGTATGGCGTTCCGGTGTTGACCTCTTATGCGGCAACCGAATTCGGTGGCGGGGTGGCGGGCTGGACCCTGCCCGACCATCAGCGGTACTGGAAGACCAAACGGGGCAGCGTCGGCCGGGCCAACCCCGGTGCCCGGCTGCGGGTGGTCACCGAGGACGGAACACCGCTGGGCCCGGACGAGGTCGGCCTGCTGGAGGTCAAACCGGGCCAGCTGGGGCCGACCGCACCGTGGATGCGGACCACCGATCTGGCGCGCATCGACGCCGACGGGTTCTTGTGGATCGTCGGCCGTGCCGACCAGGCGATCATCCGCGGTGGTTTCAAGGTGATGCCCGACGACGTCCGCGCCGCGCTGGAGAGCCACCCCGCGGTGGCCGGCGCGGCCGTGATCGCCCGCCCCGACGAGCGGCTGGGCGAGACGCCGGTCGCCGTGGTAGAGCTGCGCGAGGGGGCATCGGCCGACGCCGAAGCCCTGGTCGAGTATCTGCGAGAGCGTTTGGCGCGCTACGAGATTCCGACCGAAATCGCGATCGTCGACAGCATCCCCCGAACACCGTCGGGCAAGGCCGATCTCGGCGCCATCCGGGGCGTCTTCGGCGAGGCCGCAGCGCAGCGCGACCATGCCCGTTGAGCCTTCGACGGTCGCCCAGGTGCTGCGGCATCAGGTCGGCCGGCGCGGCGATCACCCCCTGCTGGTGTGTGACGGTGACCGCATCAGCTACGCCGAGGCCGAGCGCCGGTCGGCGGAGCTGGCCCGCGGCCTGATCGCGCTGGGCGCCGGCAAGGGCACCCATGTGGGGCTGCTCTATCCGAACGGAGCCGAGTTCGTCGTCGGGATGCTGGCAGCGGCGCGCATCGGTGCGGTGGTGATCCCGTTCTCCACCTTCGTCACCGCACGCGAGCTGCGCGAGCAGCTCGTCGACAGCGATGTGGAAATCTTGTTGACCGCGGCGCGCTTTCGCTCGCATGACTACGTGCAACGACTCTCCGAGCTTCTGTCGGGCGCCGATCTCGATTCCCGATTGTTCTGTGCCGCAGCACCGCAGCTGCGTCGCGTCGCGGTCACCCACCAGAAGGTGTGCGGGTTAGCCGATTCCGTCGACCCCGCGCTGCTGACGGCGCTGGAGGACGACGTCGCGCAGTGCGACGCGCTGACGATCGTGTACACCTCGGGCTCCACCAGCGCCCCGAAGGGGGTCGTGCACACCCACGGCGCCCTGCTGGCGCACCAACGGAATCTCAACCTGATCCGTGGTTTGACGGTCGACGACAAACTGTTCTGCAATTCGCCGTTCTTCTGGATCGGTGGACTCGCCTTCGGCCTCCTTGCCACGCTGGTGGCCGGGTCCACCTTGGTGTGTTCTAACGCCACCGATGCCGGGGAGACGCTCGACCTGCTGGAAGCCGAAAAGCCCACCATGACCAATGGATTCGCGGCCGGGATCGCCCACCTCGCGGAACACCCGAGCTTCCCGCACCGCGACCTGTCGTCGATGCGGCGGGGCAATCTGTACCCGATCATGGCTCCCGACGCCCGCCCGGCCGACCCGCAGTTGCGGCACAACATGCTGGGCATGACCGAGGCCGGCAGCGTCGTGCTGATCGGCGATGACGAATCCGACCAGCCCGAGCACCGGCGCGGCTCATTCGGCAGGCCGGCACCCGGCTTTGAGATCAAGGTCGTCGATCCCGACACCACGGCCGATGTCGTCGCGGGCGAAGTCGGCGAGCTGTGCCTGCGCGGGCCGCACCTGATGCAGGGCTACCACAAGCGCAGCCGCGAAGAATGTTTCGATCCCGACGGCTGGTTCCACACCGGCGACCTGGTGCGCGTCGACGCGGACGGATTCGTCTATTTTGCCGGCCGGCTCGGCGCGATGATCAAAACGGCGGGCGCCAATGTCTCGGCGGCCGAAGTGGAGAAGGCCATTGGCAGGGTCACCGGCGGAGCGCCGGCTTACGTGTTCGGCCTGCCCGACGCCCGGCGCGGGCAGGTCGTCGCCGCGGTGGTCGTCCGGGCCGACGGTCCAGCGGGGTTCGACGAAGCCGCCCTGGTTTCGCTGCTCGAAACGGAACTGTCCGCCTACAAGATTCCCAAGCGGTTCGTCGCCCTCCGCGGCGACGACGTTCCGGTGCTGTCCAGCGGCAAGGTCGACATGCGACGTCTCAGGGAGCTGTTCGGTGTCTAGCACCATTGACCGGCTGGTGCGGCTTCGGGCCGACCGCGATGGCGACAAGCCGATGGTCATCGACCCCACCTCCCGGCTGACCTACCGCGAACTCGACCTGGCCACCCGCGATTTGGCCGCGACGTTCGTCGAGGCCGGCATGGCCAAGGGCACCCGGGTGGGGCTCATCATGCCCAATAGCACCCGGTGGGTACGGGTCGCCGTCGCGCTTACCCGCGTCGGCGCGGTCCTGGTCCCGCTGAGCACCCTGCTGACGGCCGGAGAGCTCGCCGCCCAGCTGCGGGCGGCCTCCGTGCAATTCTTGATCAGCGTCGAGGAGTTCCGCGGCCACCGCTACCTCGATGACCTTCCGACGGCGGGGCGATCCGAATTGCCGGCGTTGCACCAGGTTTGGTCGGCCGACCAAGTCGATGGCGCGTCCGCGAGTGCGGGTGCCCGCAACATCGTGGATGCCATGACGGCAACGGTCGCCCCGGCCGACCCGCTGGTCATCATGTTCACCTCCGGCAGCAGCGGGGCGCCCAAGGGCGTCATCCACTCGCACGGCAATGCGCTGGGCGCCGTGCAGGCCGGCCTTGCGGCGCGCTGCATCACCGCCGAGACCCGCCTGTATCTGCCGATGCCCTTCTTCTGGGTGGGCGGTTTCGGCAGCGGAATACTGTCCGCGCTGTTGGCCGGCGCCACCCTGGTGACCGAGGAGATACCGCGGCCGGAAACCACCCTGCGATTGTTGGAAGACGAACGGGTCACGCTGTTTCGGGGCTGGCCGGACCAGGCCGAGACGTTGGCACGGCACGCCGCAAAGGCCGGTGCCGACCTCTCGGCCTTACAGGCGGGAAGCCTGCAGGCCCTGCTGCCGCCCGGGCAACGCGCCCAGCCCGGGGCGCGCGCGACGCTGTTCGGCATGACCGAGGCCTTCGGGCCGTACTGCGGTTATCCCGCCGACACGGACATGCCCGCGTCCGCTTGGGGTAGCTGCGGAAAGCCGTTCGAGGGCATCGAGGTTCGCATCGTCGACACCGACAGCGGCGCGCCGGTGGCGGCCGGCGTCACCGGAATGATTCACATCCGCGGACCGCACACGCTGCGCGGCATCTGCGGGCGCACCCGGGAGGACCTGTTCACCGCCGACGGCTTCTACCCCACCGGCGACCTCGGGCACCTCGACGAAGACGGATTCCTCTTCTATCACGGGCGATCCGACGACATGTTCAAAGTCAGCGGCGCGACCGTCTACCCCAGCGAGGTCGAACGGGCGCTGCGCAGGATCGACGGCGTCGACAACGCCGTCGTCACCAACGTGCCGGGCGGCTCGGGTGAACGGGTCGGCGCGGCGGTCGTGGGCGCACTGACCGCCGAGCAGCTGCGCGCCTGCGCACGAACGGTGTTGAGCGCCTTCAAGGTTCCAACGGTGTGGTTACTGCTGGACTCCGACGACGACCTGCCGCGCGGCGGTACCGGCAAGGTCGACGTCCGCCGGCTGCGCAAGATGTTGGCCGAAGCGGACCGGTCCTAGGGCACCCGCGTCCACGGTTGGCAGTTCTGCGACTCGAACGCCTTGATCGTGGTGTTGATGTTCGCAAACATCGGACCGACGGACATGTTCGTCTGCACCACATGGTCCTTGTTCGCGTCGGGCGTGCTGTAGGTGAACCACGCGCACATCGAGTCCTGAGTCGGCACATTGTTGATCCACACCCCGAAGGTCGATGCCGAACCGGCCGTTCGGTACAGCCCCGGTGCAATATCGGGGCCGACGACGAAGACACCATTGCCGGGGATCGGGTCCACCGGGTCGGCGACGACCCTCGGCGCGACGGCAATCGCCGTCACGGTCGCGACGAGTAGGGCCGATGCGCGAAGCGTTGCGGGCATCTTCGTTTCTCCGTCCGTGGCCCACCCTGCTGGCAGCGTATGCCCCAACCTCGCTGCGCGACAAGAGATGGCGGCGACTAGGTCAGGCCATTCTCGTCGGCGACCACCCCGCGGGCCACCAGATGGTCGATCAACGGAACCGCGCCGGCCGCAAGGTGTTCCGACATCGCCACGCGGGCGAGCTTGTCGTCGCGTTTCTTCAGCGCGGACAGGATCCGCCGATGGTCCTGCATCGATTGCTCCGGCCAGCCCTCGATGGCGGGAAACACAGACTCGGGGGCGTAGCGGGTGATCTGCGACATCAGCTGGGCGAGCTTGGGCGAGTCCGCCGCGACATTGATGGCGCGGTGAAACTCGTGGTTCAGCCGGACGGTGCGCTCGTGGTCATCACCGGCGTAGGCGTCTTCCAGCTGCGCCTGGATCTCCTTGAGCTCGTGCAGTTGGCTGTCGGTGATGTTGCTCGCCGCCCGCGCGGCCAGTTCGCCCCCGACATGCGCCTGCACGTTCGCCACGTCGGTGACGTCGCGTCCGGTGACCGGCAACACCGCGAAGCCCCGACGGGGCTGCTGGTTGATCAGTCCTTCGGCGCACAGCGCGAACAGCGCCTCGCGCACCGGTGTGACGCTGATACCCAACTCCGCGGCCAATTGGTCCAGCCGGACGTACGACCCGGCGGCGTACGTGCCGTCGAAGATCCGCCCGCGGATGATCCGCGCGACGTCCTCCGAAAGTTGAGGCCGCGCAGCGAAATCCGGAACGCTCATCCGTCTATACCTGATACTCGGCGAGCAGTCGCTTGCTGATGATGTTCTTCTGGATCTCGCTGGTGCCCTCGCCGATCAGCAGGAACGGCGCGTCGCGCATCAGCCGCTCGATCTCGTATTCCTTGGAATATCCGTAGCCGCCGTGGATCCGGAAACTCTGCTGGGTGACCTCGGCGCAATATTCGCTGCACAAATACTTGGCCATCCCCGCGGCGACGTCGTTGCGCTCGCCCGAATCCTTCAGGCGCGCGGCGTTGACCATCATCAGGTGGGCCGCTTCGACCTTGGTCGCCATCTCGGCCAATTGGAACGCGATGCCCTGGTGCTCGGCGATCGGCTTGCCGAAGGTCTCGCGTTGTTGGGCGTAGCGCACCGCGAGCTCGAAGGCGCGAATCCCCACACCGCACGCCCGCGCCGACACGTTGACGCGGCCGACCTCGATGCCGTCCATCATCTGGAAGAAGCCCTGCCCCGTGGTGCCGCCGAGGACGTCGTCAGCTTCGGCCCGGTAGCCGTCGAAGATCATCTCGGTCGTCTCGATACCCTTGTAGCCCAGCTTTTCGATCTTGCCCGGAATATGCAGGCCCGCAACGACTTCGCCGAACCCGACCGGCTTCTCGACGAGGAACGCGGTGAGGTTGCGGTGCGGCTTGTCCGAGCCCTCGTCGGTGCGCACCAGCACCGCCACCAGCGTGGAGGTGGCGCCGTTGGTCAGCCACATTTTTTGGCCGTCGATGGTGTAGGTGCCGTCGTCGTTGCGCCGGGCGCGGGTGCGAATCGCGGCCACGTCAGAACCCAGCTCCGGCTCCGACATCGAGAAGGCGCCGCGGGTCTCGCCGACCGCCATCCGCGGCAGGAACCGCTGCTTTTGTTCGTCGGTGCCGTGCTGGCGCAGCATGTACGCCACGATGAAGTGGGTGTTGAGCACGCCGGACACGCTCATCCAGCCCCGCGCCAGCTCCTCGACGCACAGCGCGTACGTCAGCAGCGACTCCCCCAGCCCGCCATACTCCTGCGGGATCATCAGACCGAACAGGCCCATCTCCCGCATCTGATCGACGATCGCCTGCGGGTAGGTGTCAGCGCGCTCCAGCTCGACCGCGTGCGGAATGACCTCCTTCTCGACGAATTTCCTTACCGTGGCGATGATCTCGGTCTGGAACTCCGTCAACCCGAGGGTCTGGGCCAGTTTGGTCATGTGCTGCGTTCCCTTCCGGCTGCTCAGCAGGCGATGGTCTTGGCGTCCGTCAGGCGCGCGATGTCGGCGGCGCTCAACCCCAGCCGCGCAAGGACGTCGGCGGTGTCTTGTCCCAGCGCCGGCGCCGGCGCGCTGGGCGGATGGCTGCCGTCGAACGCGGCCGGCAGGCCGGGCGCGAAGTAATCGCCGAGACCGGGCTGGTGCAATCGGGAAAACAGCGGATTGGCGGTGACTTTCGGCCCCGCGGCGACCTCGGCGAAGGTGCGGTACCGCTCGAAGAGCACCGTGGTGTCGGCCAGCGCGGCGGTGATCTCGTCGGCGGTGTGATCGCCGAACCACGTGGCGAACAGACTCGACAGCACGTCGCGATAGCGGTAGCGATCGCCTTCTGACCCGAAGTCGGCGCCGAGCGCCTCGGCGAGCGCCGACACCGCGGCGCCGGTGCCCGTCACCGCGAGCAGGTCACGGAAGTGCCGACCGGTCAGCGCGACCACCATGAACCTGGCCCCGTCACTGCTGGTGAAGTCCTGCCCGTACTGACCGTAGATGGCGTTGCCCAGCCGTTCGCGTTGTGTCCCAGTGACTTGCGGCTCGGTCAGCAAGCCCAGGTTGGCCGCGGTGGCCAAAGCGACGTCCTCCAGCGCCAGGCTGATCTGCGCCCCCGCCCCGGACCGCTCGCGGTGGCGGACCGCGGTGACGACGGCCAACGCTGCGTACAGTCCGCAGCACACGTCCCAGGCCGGGAGCACGTGGTTGATCGCGCCGCCATGCTCGGCCGGACCGGTAACGAGCGGATAGCCCAGCCCGGCGTTGACCGTGTAGTCCACCCCGGTGGAACCGTCACCGCGCCCGAGCAACTGCACGTGAATCACGTCGGGGCGCTTGGCCGCCAGCACGCCGTGGCTGAGCCAGGACAAGCCCGCGGCGTTGGTCACCACGACGCCGTCGCCCTCGACGATCAGCCGCTGGACCAGTTCGTGGCCGTCGGGAGACCGCAGGTCGATGGTGGCCGACCGCTTCCCCTTGTTCAGGCCGGTCCAGTAGATCGAGGTGCCGTCCGCCGCCAACGGCCACCGCTGGACGTCGGACGCGCCGCCGATCGGGTCGACTCGAATGACCTCCGCACCAAGCTGATTCAGCGTCATGCCGCACAGTGGCGCGGCGACGAAACTCGACACCTCAACGACGGTGAGACCGTCCAGCGGCAATCCCGGCTCGGTCATGTCGATGCGACCCGCTCGAAGACGGCAGCCAAACCCTGGCCGCCGCCGATGCACATGGTTTCCAGACCATAGCGCGCCTCGCGGCGATCGAGTTCGCGCGCCAAGGTGGCCAGCATCCGCCCGCCCGTCGCGCCGACCGGATGTCCCAGCGAGATGCCCGAACCGTGCACGTTGGTGCGGTCGTGATCGGCGGCGCCGAAGTTCCATTCCCGCATCACCGCAAGCGCCTGCGCGGCGAAGGCCTCGTTCAGCTCGATGAGGTCGATGTCGGATAGCCGCAGGCCCGCCTTGGCCAGCGCCACCTCGGTCGCGGGCACCGGCCCGATGCCCATGACGTGGGGCGCCACCCCGGCCACACCCCACGACACCAGGCGCACCAACGGCTTCAGGCCGTATTCCTCGGCCTTCTCCGGCGTGGTGACCACGCACATCGAGGCCGCGTCGTTCTGCCCGCTGGCGTTGCCGGCGGTGACCGAGGACTCTGGATCCTCTTTCGCCAGAATGGGTTTGAGCTTGCCCAACGACTCGACCGAGGTGTCCGCGCGTGGATGCTCGTCGGTGTCGATGAGCTCGTCGCCACTGCGGGTGCGGACCGCGACCGGCACGATCTCCTCGGCCAGGATGCCGTCTTTCTGCGCGGCGACGGCACGCTGGTGGGATCGCACCGCGAGCTCGTCTTGCTCCTGGCGCGAAATGCCGTACTGGCGGCGCAGGTTCTCGGCCGTCTCCAGCATTCCGCCCGGCACCGGGTAATTGCGGCCACCGGCGGTCGTGCGTCCCCGGGCCAGCCCGTCGTGCACCTGCACACCGGTGCGGGCCCCGCCCCACCGCATGTCCGTGGAGTAGAAGGCCACGTTGCTCATGCTCTCGCAGCCCCCGGCGACCACGAGGTCGTTGTCGCCGGCGCCCACCTGCAGGCACGCCTGGATGACCGCCTGCAGGCCCGAGCCGCACCGCCGGTCGACCTGCATGCCCGGAACCGTCACCGGCAGGCCGGAATCCAGCGCCACCACGCGTCCGATCGCGGGCGCATCGCTGTTGGGATAGCAGTGGCCGAGGATCACGTCCTGCACGGCGTCGGGCGCCAGCCCGGTTCGCTGCAGCAGGCCCTTGAGCGCGGTGACGCCGAGGTCGACGGCGCTGCACGCCTTGAACATTCCGCCGTAGCGGCCGATCGGGGTCCGAACGGGTTCGCAGATGACGGCCTCGCGCACCGCACTCATAGGTGGCGGCCGCCGGTGATTTCCATGACGGTGCCGGTCATGTACGACGACAGGTCGGAGGCGAGGAACAGCGCGACGCTGGCGACCTCACTGGGCTCACCGGCCCGGCCCAACGGCACCTCGGCGACCTTGGAGTCCCAAATGCGCTGTGGCATAGCCTCTGTCATCGCGGAGCGGATCAGGCCGGGGGCGATCGCGTTCACCCGCACGCCGAGGTAGGCCAGCTCTTTGGCGGCGGCCTTGGTCATGCCGACGATGCCGGCCTTGGCCGCCGAGTAGTTGGTCTGGCCGATCATGCCCACCTTGCCGGACACCGACGACATGTTGATGATGGCGCCGCGCTTGTTCTCCCGCATGACGGCCGCGGCCAGCCTGGTGCCGTTCCAGGTGCCCTTCAGATGCACGTTGATGACCTGATCGAACTGCTCCTCGGTCATCTTGCGCATCGTCGCGTCGCGGGTGATGCCGGCGTTGTTGACCATGATGTCCAGGCCGCCGAAGCGCTCGACCGCGGTCTGGATCAGGGTTTCCACGTCGGACGACTGGGTGACATCGCACCGAACCGCCACCGCCACGTCGTCGCCGCCCAATCGCTTGGCCACGACCTGGGTTTCCTCGAGATTGACGTCGCCGAGCACCACTCGCGCGCCCTCGGCGACGAAGCGCTCCGCTATGGCCAGCCCCAGCCCCTGCGCTCCGCCGGTGATTACCGCGGTCTGCCCTGTCAACATCGCCACTGCCGATCACCCATCCTTCACTGTCGTCGCCTCCACCGGGCACGTCTGAGGCAAATATCATATTTGATATAGGATCCTGCTCTGAACCGGGGTGCCCCGGATCCGGAGAGGAGTGTGGAGCCCATGGCCACCGCCGAAGTCGCGGAAGTCTCCGACGAGGACTTCCGCGAGATCCTCGCTCAGACAAGGCAATTCGTCCGCAGCGTGGTCGTCCCGCGCGAGCAGGAGATCCTCGACACCGATCGCGTGCCCGACGACCTGCGCGACGAAGCCAAGAAGATGGGATTGTTCGGCTACGCGATCCCCCAGGAGTGGGGCGGCCTCGGCCTCAACCTGAGGCAGGACGTCGAGCTGGCGATGGAGCTGGGCTACACGTCGCTGGCGCTGCGGTCGATGTTCGGCACCAACAACGGCATCGCCGGACAAGTCCTGGTCGGCTTCGGCACCGACGAACAGAAATCCCGCTGGCTGGAGTCGATCGCGTCCGGCGACGTCGTCGCCTCCTTCGCGCTGACCGAACCGGGCGCCGGATCGAACCCGGCCGGCCTGCGCACCAAAGCCGTTCGCGACGGTGACGATTGGGTGATCTCCGGGCAGAAGCGCTTCATCACCAACGCGCCCGTCGCCGACCTTTTCGTGGTGTTCGCGCGGACCCGGCCGGCCGACGAGAAGGGACCGGGGATCGCGGTCTTTCTGGTGCCGGCGGACGCCGCGGGCGTCGAGGTGGGCGCCAAGGACGCCAAGATGGGCCAGGAAGGAGCCTGGACCGCCGACGTCAACTTCACCGACGTCCGCGTCGGTCCCGACGCACTCGTCGGCGGCAGCGAAGACCACGGCTACCGAGCGGCGATGACCTCGTTGGCCCGCGGCCGGGTGCACATCGCCGCCCTCGCGGTGGGCGCCGCGCAACGCGCGCTCGACGAATCGGTGTCCTACGCCGCCACCGCGACGCAGGGCGGCACGCCGATCGGCAACTTCCAGTTGGTGCAGGGCATGCTTGCCGATCAGCAGACCGGCGTGATGGCCGGGCGTGCCCTGGTGCGCGAGGCCGCCCGGCTGTGGGTCGCCGACGAGGATCGTCGGATCGCGCCCTCGGCCGCCAAGGTCTTTTGCACCGAGATGGCCGGCAACGTCGCCGATCTCGCGGTGCAGATCCACGGCGGCACCGGTTACATGAGAGGCGTCGCCGTCGAACGGATTTACCGCGACGTGCGCCTGTTGCGGCTGTACGAGGGCACCAGCGAGATCCAGCGGTTGATCATCGGATCGAACCTGGTCAAGGCGGCACAACGATGAGAGTGGCTGGACCCAACAGAGGAGAACTATGAGCGGCAAGCTTGCCGGAAAAGTGGCATTCATTACCGGCGCGGCCCGCGGTCAGGGCCGGGCGCATGCGGTGCGCCTGGCGTCCGAAGGCGCCGACATCATCGCCGTCGACATCGCCGGCAAGCTCCCGTCCTGCGTGCCCTACGACCCGGCGACTCCCGACGACCTGAGTGAGACGGTGCGGCTGGTCGAGGCCGCCAACCGCCGGATCATCGCCTCAGTCACCGACACCCGCGACTTCGACGGCCTGCGAAAGGTCGTCGCCGACGGCGTGGCCGAGCTGGGCCGGCTGGACGTCATCGTCGCCAACGCCGGGGTCGCCGCCCCGCAGGCGTGGGATGAGATCACCCCGGAGAACTTCCGCGACGTCATGGACATCAACGTGACCGGCACCTGGAACACCGTGATGGCCGGCGCGGACAAGATCATCGAGGGGGGCCGGGGCGGGTCGATCATCCTGATCAGTTCGGCGGCCGGCATGAAGATGCAGCCGTTCATGATCCACTACACCGCCAGCAAGCATGCCGTCACCGGGCTGGCGCGGGCCTTCGCCGCCGAACTGGGCAAGCATTCGATCCGGGTCAACAGCGTGCACCCGGGACCTGTGAACACCCCCATGGGCTCCGGGGACATGGTCACGGCGGTCGGCAAGACCATGGAGACCAACCCGCAGCTGTCGCACGTCCTCACCCCGTTCCTGCCCGACTGGGTCGCCGAGCCGGAGGAGATCGCCGACACCGTGTGCTGGCTGGCCAGTGACGAATCGCGCAAGGTCACCGCGGCCCAGATCCCGGTGGATCAGGGCTCGACGCAGTACTGACCGCCCCCTGGGCGGATCGGGAATAGCTTCACCGCCCGGGCGTTGGCACTCGGCATGAAAGCCTTCAGCGAATCCGAGCGCCAGGAGTTCCTCGCCGACAAGCATGTGGCCGTGCTGTCCGTCGCCGCCACCGAAGGCCGGCCGCCGGCCAGCGTCCCGATCTGGTACGACTACACCCCCGGGGGAAACATCCGGATCATGACCGGGGCGTCGAGCCGCAAGGCTCGCCTCATCGAGCAGACGGGGGCGGTGACGCTGGTGGCGCAGCGCGAGGAGCCGCCCTACCAGTACGTGGTGGTCGAGGGCTCGATCGTCGAGACCACCAAGCCGGCCCCGCTCGACGTGGCCGAGGCGGTCGCCATCCGTTATCTCGGCGAGGAAGGTGGGCGGGCGTTCGTGCGCAGCATGGAAGGCGTCGAGGAGGTGCTGTTCACCATCCGCCCGGACCGCTGGCTCAGCGCCGACTTCACCGGCGACCTGTAGAGCCGAAAGATATACGCGCATCCGCCGATGTTTTGCGGCATGCGCTCAGCTCATGCTGGCTAACATGAGCGAAGTCGATCCACGTGCGGACGTGCCGCCGTTGGACTGGAGCGAGCTAGGCATGAACGAGCCCTTGCCGACGGGCACGGTGACGTTGCTGCTGGCCGACGTCCAGGGTTCGACGCAACTGTGGGACACCCAGCCGCAGTTGATGTCCGCCGCGATCGCGAAATTGGACCAGACCCTCGCCGAGTTGGTCGGCGCCCATCACGGAATTCGTCCGGTCGAGCAGGGTGAGGGTGACAGCTTCGTCATCGCTT
>NZ_LZMG01000190.1:0-18170 GCF_001673615.1 Mycobacterium sp. 1245499.0 | reverse complement strand
AAGAGCAGGTGCGCGGCCATCCCCTCGCCGCCGGTGGCGGTGTTGACGACGACGCCCGCCAATCCTGCGCCGATCGCCGCGGAGGTCAGCTGGACGGTGTTGATGGCCGCGGAAGCCGCGCCGCCTTCGGCCGGGTCGGCGACCGACGCCATCGCGCGGGCCGACAGGTGCGGCCAGGCCATCCCGATCCCGATGCCGGCGACGAGCAGCGCGACCGCCCACAGCGCGGCGGTGCCGGCCGACCCGTCGCCGCGCCGGGCCACCGCCCCCAATGCCAGGCCGGACGCGGCCACCAGCGGCGCCACCATGACCACCCACCCGATGGTTCGTGGGTTCTCCAGCGATGCGCTGACGATCTCGCTGACCGTCCAGCTGACCTCCGCGGCGATCGGCGCAGGATTGGCGGGCGTCGTCGTCAACACCGCCACCGGCGGCGAGGGGATGGCCGCGCACCTGCTCTTTACGGTGTTCACCGCGTTGAGCGCCGCCGGCGTGGCGGTGTCCTACGCCGCGACGCGCGCCACCCGCCAAGCCCAGCCGGTCGGCACCGGGCGTTGAGCTCGGTCGGCGGCGAAATCACCGCGTGGACTTGACAACCTGCGAGTAGTGGAATTGCCACCGTTCGACGATGTGGAAGCCGAGGTAGCCCGGGAATCGGTACGCCGGGGCGCGCCCGAACGCGGATCCGGGCGGTAGCGATGGGCCGGCTTGATGGTCCGGCAGCGAATTGTCCCTATTGGTGATCGTCCAGATCGCCGGGCATTTGTTGATTTTGGCGGTCGTCAGCCACACGGCGACGTGCCCGTCCCACAGCGATCCGACCTTCGGCCCGTAGACGCCGCGCTCGACGTCGACCAACGACCGGAAGGCCGCCGGCCGGGTGGCCAGCAGCGCGCGAATCGGCCCGGGCTTCCACGGGACGGTGTTGTCCACCATCAGGCAGTCGCCGGGGGCCGCGTGCGAGCTGATCAGATCGGCCACCTGGCTGTAGTCCCAGCCCTCCTTGGCATACGGCCACCGTTGCACGAACAGGTAATTCGGCACGGCGGCGACGGCGAACAACAGCACCGCGCCGGAGATCGGCCAGGGCCGGCGGGCGACGGTGACGATGCAGACGGCCAAGACGACGGCCATCGCGGGTGCGGTGAAGATCAGGTAGCGCGGGTAGTAGATCGGCTCGATGACGGCCGAATACACGACGACCAGCGCGGTGGGAATCACCATCCACGCCGTGGCGATGACCAGCAACCGGCGGAGGTCGCCGGCCGGGGCCGGCACGCCGGCCAGCCGGGTCGCGACCGCCGCGACGACCAGCACCGCGCCGGCGATCGCGAAGGCCACGCTGTGGTCGAAGTACTGGCGCAGGATGATGTCGAAGGCGTAATGCCAGCTGACGGGATAGATCCAGTTCACCTGCCACACCTGGTGGTGCGCGAACAGGATGAACGGCGTCATGGCCGCCACCGCGGCGACGGAGCCGGCGGTCCACCAGAGCGCCGGAGCTTTGCGCGCGCCCTTCGGGGCGAGCAGCGGCAGCAGGGCGCCGTACACCGGCACCAACAGCACCAGGTTGAGGTTGAGCAGGATCGCCAGCATCAACCCCAGCGCGTACCAAACCCAGCCGCGCGGCCGGTTGCGCCGAACGGCGGCGACGAACAACACCGTCAGCCACACCGCCGCGGCGGCCACGAAGGCGTACGGCCGGGCCTCCATGCCCGCCCAGGTGGTGCGCGGCAGGATGGCGAAGACCGCCCCCGCGCAGACCGCGGTGGGCCGGGTGGAGAACTGCCTGGTGAAGACCGTGACCCCGGCCGCGGCGGCACCGACGGCCAGCGAGCTCGGGAAACGCGACCAGAACTCGGTGGGCGGGAACAGGGCGAACCAGCCGTGCATCAGCAGGTAGTACGCCCCGTGGACGGCGTCGATGTGGCTGAGCAACCGCCACAACTCCGGCAGTGTCCGGCTCGCCGATGCCGATATCGTCGCCCCCTCGTCGAACCACAGCGACGGCCGACAGGCCCAGGCGGCGCTGACAACGGTGGCGAACAGGGCGATCGCGCAGGGATCCAGCAACTTGCCGCGCGTGCCCCCGGGCCCGGGCTCGGCGCCGACATCCCCGGCGCGCGGCTCGAGAGTGGGCTCGAGGGTGGGCATGGACATGATGGTTGTTACTTTAGGGCGCGGCTCATGTAACGGCTCACAAACTGCGCCCGGCGCATTCATTGTTCGTGCCGACATTGGCGAAAAGCGGCTTAATGCAATGCCTTCCACGGTGGCCGCACGCTTTTGATTGTTTCGCCATTGCCGATATTGTCCGTTGGCCCAGCCAGTGACCGCAAATAGCGGGCGCGCCACGCCGCGCGGTGTGGCTAATCTGCCTCCTGCGCAACGAGCAAACGCGCTACTGTCTTGGGTTGGCTGACCAACCGAAACTGGGAGGGTAAATGGGCGCCTATCGGACTGTGGTGGTAGGAACCGATGGCTCGGATTCGTCGATGCGCGCGGTAGAGAAGGCGGCACAGATCGCCGGTTCGGACGCCAAGCTGATCGTGGCGTCGGCGTATTTGCCCCAACACGAGGACGCCCGGGCGGCCGACGTCCTGCGCGACGAAAGCTACAAGGTTTCGGGGACCGCGCCGATTTACGCGATTCTGCGTGACGCCAAGGACCGCGCCCACGCCGCCGGTGCGCAAAATATCGACGAGCGCCCCATTGTCGGAGCCCCGGTCGACGCGCTGGTGCACCTCGCCGAGGAGGAACAGGCCGATCTGCTCGTGGTCGGCAACGTCGGCTTGAGCACGATCGCCGGCCGGCTACTGGGATCGGTGCCGGCCAACGTCTCGCGTCGGGCCAAGACGGACGTGCTGATCGTGCACACCACGTCCTAGCGTCTTGGGGCCGCGCGGTTACCAGCCCCGCTCGCGCCATTCGCCCAGGTGGGGACGTTCGGCGCCCAACGCCGTGTCGTCACCGTGGCCGGGGTAGATGACGGTGGAGTCGTCATAGACGTCGAACACCCGGGTGCTGACGTCCTCGATCAGCTGGGTGAAATCGCCGGGCTGCCAAGTCTTGCCGACGCCGCCCGGGAACAGGCAGTCGCCGGTGAACAATTGGGTGACGCCGCCGGTCGCCGGGCCGTCCAGGGCCAGCGCGATCGATCCCGGGGTATGCCCGCGCAAATGGATGACGTCAAAGGTGAGCTCACCGATCTGCACGGTGTCACCGCCCGACAGCAAACGGTCCGGTTTGACCGGCAGCGGCTCCGCGTCGATCTCGTTGGCGGCGGTCGGCGCGCCGGTGGCGGCGGCCACGGCCTCCAGCGCCTGCCAGTGATCGAAGTGCTGGTGACTCGTCACGATCAGCGACACCTTCGGCGCGTGCCGCCGGATCAGGTCGATCAGGACGTCCGCGTCGTTGGCGGCGTCGATCAACAGTGTTTCGCCGGTAGCGGAACAAGTGATCAGATAGGCATTGTTGTCCATCGGGCCGACCGAGACCTTTAGGATCGTGGCGCCGGGTAGGGTCCGGCGGGCCGCGGTGCCGGGGTCGACGTGTCCGGTGTAGTTGTCGTCCACTGCAGTCATACCGGTCACGCTACTGGTCAAAACTTGCTTGTCGGTATGGACACATAGCATGGAATGCGCCGTGCGCGATTCCGGTTCGGGATGCGCGCGGGCCTACCAGGAGGCCACGAGAAGTTGCCGGAAAGTTCTGAGAGGGGCAGCGTTGGCTGACCGTCTGATCGTCAAGGGCGCCCGCGAACACAACCTGCGCGGCGTCGATCTCGACCTGCCCCGCGACGCGCTGATCGTCTTCACCGGGCTGTCGGGTTCGGGCAAATCGTCGCTGGCCTTCGACACGATTTTCGCCGAGGGGCAGCGCCGCTACGTGGAGTCCCTCTCGGCCTACGCCCGCCAGTTCCTGGGCCAGATGGACAAGCCCGACGTCGACTTCATCGAGGGGCTCTCCCCGGCGGTGTCCATCGACCAGAAGTCCACCAACCGCAACCCGCGATCGACCGTCGGCACGATCACCGAGGTCTACGACTACCTGCGGCTGCTCTACGCGCGGGCCGGCACGCCGCACTGCCCGATCTGCGGCGAGCGGATCGCCCGGCAGACCCCGCAGCAAATCGTCGATCAGGTGCTGGCGATGCCCGAGGGCACCCGATTCCTGGTGCTCGCCCCGGTGGTGCGCACCCGCAAGGGCGAATTCGCCGACCTCTTCGAGAAGCTCAACGCCCAGGGCTACAGCCGGGTGCGGGTCGACGGCGTCGTGCACCCGTTGACCGACCCGCCGAAGCTGAAGAAGCAGGAAAAGCACGACATCGAGGTGGTGGTGGACCGCCTCACCGTCAAGGCCTCCGCCAAACAGCGGCTGACCGATTCCGTGGAGACCGCGCTGAACCTGGCGGACGGCATCGTGGTGCTCGAGTTCGTCGACCACGAACACGACGCGCACAACCGGGAGCAGCGGTTCTCCGAGAAGCTGGCCTGCCCCAACGGGCACGCGCTGGCGGTCGACGACCTGGAACCGCGGTCGTTCTCGTTCAACTCGCCCTACGGCGCCTGCCCCGAGTGCAGCGGCCTGGGCATCCGCAAGGAGGTCGACCCCGACCTGGTGGTGCCCGACCCCGAACGCACCCTGGCCGAGGGCGCGGTGGCCCCGTGGTCGACGGGCCACACCGCGGAGTACTTCACCCGGATGATGGCCGGGCTCGGCGACGAGCTGGGCTTCGACGTCGACACCCCGTGGCGCAAACTGCCGGCCAAGGCCCGCAAGGCGATTCTCGAGGGCTCCGACCATCAGGTGCATGTGAAGTACCGCAACCGGTACGGGCGCACCCGGTCCTACTACGCCGATTTCGAGGGCGTGCTGGCGTTCCTGCAGCGCAAGATGGCGCAGACCGAATCCGAGCAGATGAAGGAACGCTACGAGGGCTTCATGCGGGACGTGCCGTGCCCGGTGTGTGAGGGGACGCGGCTCAAGCCCGAGATTCTGGCGGTGTTGCTGGCCGCGGGGGACCGGGGCGCGAAGTCCATCGCCGAGGTCTGCGAGCTGTCGATCTCGGACTGCGCCGACTTCCTCAACGCGCTCACCCTGGGTCCGCGCGAGCAGGCGATCGCGGGGCAGGTGCTCAAGGAAATCCAGTCGCGGCTGGGCTTTTTGCTCGACGTGGGGCTGGAGTACCTGTCGCTGTCCCGCGCCGCGGCGACGCTGTCCGGCGGTGAGGCGCAACGCATTCGGCTGGCCACCCAGATCGGGTCCGGTCTGGTCGGCGTGCTCTACGTCCTCGACGAGCCGTCCATCGGGCTGCATCAGCGCGACAACCGCCGGCTCATCGAAACCCTCACGCGGCTAAGGGGTTTGGGCAACACGCTGATCGTCGTCGAGCACGACGAGGACACCATCGCGCACGCCGACTGGATAGTCGACATCGGCCCGCGGGCCGGTGAGCACGGCGGCAAGATCGTGCACAGCGGCACCTACAGCGAGCTTTTGGCGAACAAGGACTCGATCACCGGCGCCTACCTGTCGGGCAAGGAACGCATCGAGATGCCCGCCAGGCGGCGCCCGGTCGATAAGCGGCGGCTCACCGTCGTCGGCGCCCGCGAGCACAACCTGCGCGGCATCGACGTCTCGTTCCCGCTCGGCGTGCTCACCTCGGTGACCGGGGTGTCCGGATCCGGCAAATCGACGCTGGTGAACGACATCCTGGCCGCGGTGCTGGCCAACCGGCTGAACGGCGCCCGGCAGGTCCCCGGCCGCCACACCCGGGTCACCGGGCTGGATCATCTGGACAAGCTGGTGCGGGTGGACCAGTCACCGATCGGTCGCACGCCGCGATCCAACCCGGCCACCTACACCGGGGTGTTCGACAAGATCCGCACCCTGTTCGCCGCCACCACCGAGGCCAAAGTCCGTGGCTATCAACCGGGCCGGTTCTCGTTCAACGTCAAGGGCGGCCGCTGCGAGGCGTGCACCGGCGACGGCACGATCAAGATCGAGATGAACTTTTTGCCCGACGTGTACGTGCCGTGCGAGGTCTGCCACGGCGCCCGGTACAACCGGGAAACCCTGGAGGTGCACTACAAGGGCAAGACCATCTCCGAGGTGCTGGACATGTCCATCGAGGAGGCGGCGGAGTTCTTCGAGCCGATCACCGGCATCCACCGGTATCTGCGCACCCTGGTCGACGTGGGGCTGGGGTATGTGCGGCTCGGCCAGCCCGCACCGACGCTGTCCGGCGGCGAGGCGCAACGCGTCAAACTGGCCGCGGAGCTGCAGAAGCGCTCGACCGGGCGCACGGTGTACATCCTCGACGAGCCCACCACGGGACTGCATTTCGACGACATCCGCAAGTTGCTGAAGGTCATCAACGGCCTTGTCGACAAGGGCAATACGGTCATCGTCATCGAGCACAACCTGGACGTGATCAAGACCTCGGACTGGATCGTCGACATGGGGCCCGAAGGCGGTGCCGAGGGCGGAACCGTTGTCGCGGAAGGCACTCCGGAGGACGTCGCCGCCGTGCCGGAGAGCTACACCGGCAAGTTCCTCGCCGAGGTGATCGGCCGGAGCCCGGCGGCATCGGGCGCCCCGCAGCGATCGAACCGGCGTCGCAAAGTCACCGCCTGAGCCCGCGCGTCAACTGTTCTCGGGCTTCATCGCGTCGCGGATCTGGGCCAGCCGCTCGGCCGCGGCGCGCCGGCGTTCGCCGTACTGTTCCGAGACCGAACGGCCCTCGGCTGATTCCGCATCGAGCTCGGCGGCGCCTTGCGCCGTCGCGTAGCGGGCCTCGATCTGGTCGCGCACCGACTCGAAGGTCGGCACACCGGAGTCGTCGTACTCCGGGCCGGATCCGGCGGCGCCGGAAGTGGTGGGTTCGTCGGGCATGCCGTCACGGTACTGCCACGAGCGGCCGAAATGTCGCAGCGTCCGTGGGCGGGGCCGCAGTGCCGAAATCGGCCCCGGGGCACAGTGGCAAGCCCGCTGTGTCAAAACAAATGCGAGACAAGCTCGATATCGCAACATCATTGGCCGCGCAGTGCGGCCGTATTCGGCCGTTTATGTCACAATCCCCTTGGTTAATTTGTCGCGAGTCGAATTAACAAATGGCTCAAGACCCGTTCAAAAAAATTACTCGGTAGTAACCGCAAATAGGTGGAGGTCACGGATGGAAGCGGCACAACTCACGGGGATCGGGATTGACGCCCCGTGGTCGGACACCGGGTTCGGCTGGCGCGATCACGCGACGGGATGTTGGGTCACCGCGGCCACGCCGCAGGCAGAGCCCGTGCTGTGGAATCAGTACCTGGACGGCGCGCTGGACAGTTATCGGCGGCACGGGCTGGAGTGGGTGCTCGACGTCGACCAGATTCGGGACGGCGCCGACACGGCATTGTTTTTTGTCGTGCTCGATCCACAAGGGCGGGTGGTCGGAGGCACGCGGGTGGTAGGGCCCCTGCGCTCGCCGGAAGACTCCCACGCTCTCGAGGAATGGAAAGGCAATCCGGGACTTCCCTTGCTGCGCCATATGATTTCCAACCGGCTTCCGTTTGGCGTCGTGGAGGTGAAAAGCGCGTGGACCAATTCTCGCGAATATGGCAATCGGGCGCTGTCCACGGTGCTGGCGCGTACCGCGCTGCCGATGATGACGCTGTTGGGCGTTCAGTTCGTGATGGCCACCGCGGCCGCGCACGTGCTCGAGCAGTGGCAGTCGTCCGGGGGCGTCGTGGCCAACCGGGTAACCGCGGCGGCGTATCCCACCGACGACTACCGGACCAAGGTGATGTGGTGGGATCGCCGCACCCTTGCCACACATGCCGAGCCCGGACAATTCAAGCTGATGTGCGCCGAGAACGCCGAAATCCTCAGCCGCATCTCGGCATAGCACGAAATGACGTGGTGCCGAGGCGTTCCCGGTTGCCCGCGCAAGTGTGCTGGGTCGCGGCATCCCGCCGGTGAAACCGGGAAGGCGATGTCGGGCCGGTTGGCGCGAATGTCATCATTGCGGCTATGGCTTCTCGACACACGCGATTTCGGTTCTTCTACCGGATCGGCTTCACGCCGTGGGAGGGCCACCCGATCGGCCAAGGTCTGCGGGATCTCGTCGAGGGAACTTCAGACACGCCCGCGCTGCCCACCGGGCGGGCCCTCGACGTCGGCTGCGGCACCGGGGACTGCGCCGTCTACCTCGCCCAGCAGGGCTGGCAGGTCACCGGGGTCGACTACGTCGCGAAACCGCTCGACAAAGCGCAGGCGAAAGCCGGCAAAGCCGGTGTCGCGGTCGACTTCGTGCGCGCCGACGTGACGCAGCTGAGTCAGTCCGGGATCGGAACAGGCTTCGACCTGATCGTCGACAACGGCTGCATCCACAACATGAGTGGCGCCGACCGTGACGCGTACGTCCGGGAAGTCGGCGCCGTGGCGGCACCCGGCGCGCGGCTGTTCATCGCCGCGTTCCCTCCCGGGGGCCGATTCGGCGTGCCGGGCATCGGTCACGCCGAGATCCAACAACGTTTCACGCCCGACTGGACGCTGTTGTTCACCGGCGACGAGCAGGAGCTCGACGACCGGAAGACCCCGGCGTATTACTACCTGCTCCAATATCGCGCCTGAGCGCCCGCGCGTTCGGCGGGTTTAAACCGCGTTCCCCGTTCCCGAGAACCGGGTGGTGGAGAAGTTCATCGGTATGGCGCGCTTGGCCAGGAGCGACTCCATCGCCGTGCTGTCAAGCGGGCGGGACAGCAGAAACCCTTGTGCGCGATGGCATCCCAGGCCGAGCAACCTCTCGGCCGCCGCCACGGATTCCACCCCCTCGGCCACGACGTCGAGCCCGAACGCGTCGGCCAGGGCCATCGTCGAGCGCACGATCGCCAGGTCGCCGGCGTTGGTGTCCAGGTTCTGGACAAACCCCTTGTCGATCTTCAGCGAATCGACGGGCAGAGATTTCAGATAGGTCAGCACGCTGTAGCCGGTGCCGAAGTCGTCGATGGCGATCTGTACCCCGACGTCCTTCAATCCGAACAACGTCTGACGTGTGGCGTCGATATCTTGGACCACAACGCTTTCGGTGATTTCCAAACAGACGGTGCTGGGATCGAGCCCGAACTCGTCGAGGGTGGCCGCGACGGTGTCAACGATACCTGCGGTGACGAGCTGCACGGGGGAGACGTTGATTCGAAGCACCGTGCCGTTGCCGACACCGTGTGACCGCCAGAGCCCGAATTGCGCACACGCCGAGCGCATTACCAGACGCCCCAGTTTGGCACCGAGGTTGATCGATTCCACGACCTGGATGAACGAATCGGGCATCAGTAGCCCCAGAGTGGGGTGTTGCCAACGGATCAGCGCCTCGGTGCCCAGGATCTTCCCGGTGCGCATGTCGAACTCCGGGAGGTAGTGCAGGACCAATGCGCCGCCACCGCCCTCGATCATCCCTTCCAGGTGCAGCTCGATGTCGTTGCGGATCATGTCGGTTGTCGACATTTCCGGGCGGAAGGTCGCGACGTTGTTCCCGCCGGATGCCTTGGCCGACCGGGTGGCCTGGTCGACCCGCCGGAGCAGGTCCGACGTGGTCTCGTCCCCGGGTACGCCGGTCGCGACGCCGATACTTACGGTGCGACTGAGCATCTCACCGTCGATGGGGATCGGTAGGTGGACCCGCTCGTGCAGCGAGCTTGCGAACGTTTCGGCGGCCTCGACGTCCATGGCCCCGGCGGGCACGATGCCGAACTCGTCGCCGCCGAAGCGGGCGATGACGGAGGGAATCTCGGTGGTCTCGCGCAGCAGCGCGGCGAACTTCTCGATGAATCGATCGCCGGCGTCCTGGCCGAGGCGACCGTTGATGACCTTGAAGCGGTCTATGGCGAGGAA
Organism: Mycobacterium sp. 1245499.0; assembly: GCF_001673615.1. Classification (NCBI taxonomy): domain Bacteria; kingdom Bacillati; phylum Actinomycetota; class Actinomycetes; order Mycobacteriales; family Mycobacteriaceae; genus Mycobacterium; species Mycobacterium sp. 1245499.0. The sequence goes on along the minus strand of NZ_LZMG01000190.1, from coordinate 8,291 downwards.
CACGACCGAGACCGGGCCGGGCTGTCCCTTCGCGAGCCGGTCGTCGAGGTAGGCGATGAGCGCCCTGCGGTTCAGCAGTCCGGTGAGTTCGTCGTGCTCGGCGAGGTAGTGAATTTGCTGTTCGGCGACGACGCGGGCCTGCAGTTGCGCGAACAGGGCGGCGATCGCCTGTAGCGCGTTGAGTTCTTCGGATAGCCATTCCCGGTCGCCGAGCTTGCCGAAGGCGAGCGTGCCGGTGGTGACGTCGCCGGACAGCAGCGGAACGGCGGCCAGCGAGACGGCGGGAGCTCCGGTGCCCTCCTCGATCCGGTGCTGGTAGTCGGCGTTCTCGGGCTCGGGACGGACCACCTCGGGCACCTTGAGGTGTTCGGTCCGCGCGAAGATCGAGTCGGCATCGGCGAAATACACCAGACCGATCGGATCCGGGTCGGCGTTGCGTGGCGGGAATTCGGCGATGAGGCGCGTCGCGCGGATGGTGTGGTCGTTGTGGCGCAGGAAGCTGAAGTCCACCCCCAGGTCGCGAACCAGGTTGCCGAGCACGCGTTGGCTGATCGCGGCAGAGTCCGCCACGGTGGCCGCCATCAACTCGGCGGCGGCAGCGGTGACCAGGTGGTCCAGTGTGCCCGACATTGCCCTAACCGTAGCGGTAACCGGTGCGCTGCGTTTGGCATTGCATAGGGCGTCTAGCAATGATTCGCTCACGTTGACGGGCAAGTGTGATCAAGGCCGCATGAGCTCGGCGACGATGCGGTGTCTCGACGATCCGACGCGGCGCAAGGGCGTTAGCTGGGCGGCGAAACGGGCTGGCGTCGCGGTCGAATGCGAGCGGGGACCGGACCGCCGGCGATCATGGTGAAATGCAGTGCGAGCGGAAATTCGGCATCCAGAGAGCGGATTTCGGCTCGGCGGATGAGGGTTGCCAAGGCGAGTGTCACTTCGAGCATGGCGAAATGGTCGCCGATGCAGGAGCGCGGTCCGCCACCGAACGGCAGGTATTGCCACCGATCGAGCGCCTTGAAGTTCTCCGGACTGAACCGCTCGGGGTCGAACCGAAGTGGATCCTGCCAAAGTTGCGGGTCGCGCTGTACGGCCATCCGCCCGACGATGAGCATGGTGCCCCTCGGCACCCGATAGCCGGCCACCGCGACGTCGCGGGAGGCCATGCGCGTGCCGGTGGGGGCCGGCGGGCACAGGCGAAGCGACTCCCGTATCACCTGCATGGTGAATCCGAGCCGGGGCAGGTCGTCGGACGTCAGCGGCCGATCCGGTAAAGCCGCAACCTCGGCCGCCACCCGCTCTTGATAATCGGGGTGGTGTCCCAAAGCCCACAGGGCATAGGTCAAGGCCGTCGTGGTGGTGTCGTGGCCGGCGAACAGGAACATGACCAGCTCGTCGCAAATCTCCTTATCGGTCAACCGCTTTCCGGTCACCGGATCCTGCGCCGCGATGAGCGCGTGGACCAGCGGTGCGACTCGTGTCGGATCGGAGCGACAGTCTCGCAGGATCTCCTGCGTCAGAGCGTGCAGTTTGGCGCTTGCCGCTCGCGCGCGCCGCCGCGCCGGTGTGGGCAACCAGCGAGGCGCACGAAGCGGATTGGTCGCGCGCCTGACCGCGTAGGCCAACGCGACCCGCAGCGGCTCGACAACCTCGTCGGCCCGCTGTTCCAGGTCGAGTCCGAGCACCGATCGGCCCAGTGCGCGCAACGTTATCGTGCGGCACTCGGCGTCCAGATCGATGACGGCACCGTCCTGCCACCCCTCGCTCACCGATTGCGCCGCCTGCTCCATGTGACCGCCGAACTCGCTCACCCGCTGTTTGGTGAACACCGGCTGTAGGGTGCGCCGACGTGACTTCCATGGCTCGAAGGGAAGATCGGTGAGACTGGCGCCGATGATGTGGCGCACCTGCTCGAAGACGGGTGTGGTCTTGTCGACGGAATCGTCTTTGGTACTGAGGATGTCGCGGATGGCTTCCGGAGACGTCGCAAGCACCATCGGCGGCATCAGCCATCGCGGCCCCAAGGTGAAAAAGCTCACCCGGCCGCCGGCATCACGCAGCCTTTCCGTCCCGGTGCTGAATTCGCGCACCGCCGCGAGGCGCTGGCGAAAGGGCATCGGGTTCACCGGCGGCAGGGGTAAGCACTTGATTTCGTCACTCGCCAGGGCCTGAACCACGCCTACCTCCCGCGGATAATGATGTTGCCTACGCCGATCCGGTAGGACCGCGCAGGCCACAAGCTTGCCGGCCCCCGCTGACCGGACAAGTATTCCAGCACATCCGTTTCGACGCGGCGAATTCACCGGGCTGCCAGTGAAATTGCAGGGACGGGTTGATAATCATGTACGACAGATCGGCCCAATGCTCGACCGTCGCCAGAACCTGACCCGTAATCGGTGACGCGGACTCCATGAAAGGTTGAGGGTGAACAGAATTCGGCCCCTGTGGCGGATGCCCGGCATCGTCTTGCGTGAGCGGTCGCATCCGGCAGGGCGTGAGCGTGTTCCTGAGCCGATGGTGGTGGACGATCCGGAGTCCGTTGCCCAGTTTCACACCGGTGGCGGATCCAACCCGGGGATGCTCGCGGTCTACGACTTGTGCGCTCGGGCGCTTGATGCGCTGCTGCCGCCCGACGGCCACCTGCTGGACCTCGGCGTCGGTTCCGGCCGTGCGCTCAGCGCCGTGCTGCGCCGACGGCTCGACGTTCGGGCCACCGCCGTCGATCTCGCCCCGAACATGCTGTCCACGGCGCGGCAGCTGTTCGACGCCGAAGGCCTGGGGGACCGCGTCGAATTGCGCCAGGAGGACATCACGGCGCTGCCGGAGCAGATTTCAACGCGTCCGTGGGACGCCATCTCCTGCATGTGGACCCTGCATCAGCTACCGGATTTCGACACCTTGCGCGGCGCCCTCCGGCAGATCGCCGACCTCCAACGCCGCAGCGGTGCGGCAGTGTGGATTTCCGATTTTCAGCGCCTGCGGGACCCGGCGGCCGCCCCTAAGATGCTCGAGATCGCCGACCCCGCCTCGCCGGCCGTGCTGCGCCAGGACGCCATTGCAAGCGAGGCGGCGGCGTTCACCATCGCGGAACTGTCGACAGAGCTCGCCGCAGCGGGACTGCACGAAATGCATTGCGGCCACTCGACACCCGTGCCCTATCTGCAGGCGTACTGGACATTCGGGTCGCGCGGCGAACCGCACGGCGTGACCGGCACGCGGGACCCTGGGTTGCGCGGTAGGGCCCGCCGCGAGTCGGCGTTGTTGCGATGGGGATTCACGGCGAAGCCGTTCTGAGGTGCTGTGGCGCCGATGCGCTCGCCGCGCGAAGGCGGCGAATCAGAGGCCTTGAGTGCGGACCCGGCTCGGGCTGCGGCGACTGGACACCGACGGTGGCGGCGCGGTGGTCAACCGTAAGGCCAGCACGATGGATTCTTCGGGAGCGGTCGCGGTGAGGCGCACGAAATCGTCTTGTAATCGCGCCAATTCGCCGGCGAAACCGGCCGACAACTCGTGCAGATCGGCAGCATTTCGCGCGTGCAGGAAGACCGGTGACAACGGCCGGACGGCGAGGCCTTCCCGCTGGGCAACGATCCATACCGCCTCGACGGCCGACCCGCCGCGGACGTAGTCACCAAGGCGACTTCCGGTCACGGTCAGCACCGCCAGCGCCGAGCTGCCGAGGACTTCGTCGCGCATGCCGTCGCCCAAGGCGCTGCCGGCGTTCCATTCGGCAAGGTAAGCCATGACGTCGGGGCGGCGCACGATATCCATCAGCGCCAGGTCGCTGGCTTCGAGTTCGAGGGAGCGTACGTCGATACCGGTGTCGGGGTCGGGATCCCCAGGCCAGCGCAGCTCCGAGACCATCTCGGTGTGCAGTTGCCGCGTCAGGTACCGGATGCGGTCGGCCGCACCGAAAATCGTTGCGGCCCGCGCCAGGTCGGCTCGCTCGGTGAGTAGGTGCAGACGCGCGCCCTCGCCCTCGGCGGTGACGGTGAGCAATTTGGCCGTCTGATCGTCGAGCGGTTGTGGGATTCCGCGATGACGGTTGGTCTCGCGCGCGAGCATCGGTTCGTACAGATCGGCCAGGGCGGGGTCGTTACCGTTTCCGAAGTGCATCGTGGCCCGTACCGGAGACCCGGCTGCGTCTTCGGAAACGCTCACCGGTCCGAGCATCCCACGGGCGGCGGCGGCGATCCTGACGTTGTACAACGCGGCCCCCACCGCGACAGCGCTGCCGCGGAAGCCCACGTCCATCGTCGAAGTATGTTCCGGGGCAACGCTTATGGTGAGGCTGGTCGGTTGCGCGTCGATGCACCACGGCTGGCTGTTTCCCCCCGAGGGGGCGCGCATCGCGGCGGCGACAATCGTGTCGTCGAATGCGGATGCGGCCGGGTCGCTTCCCGGTTCGGTGTCTCGCGCGGGGTGAAGCTGGGCCGTCTCGACTTCGTCGAGTTCGTCGAGCGCCGCGCCGGTGTCGATGCGGCACCGGCCGGATCTCAGGTTCTCACCCAATCCGATTCTGCGCACAGCCTCGGCCATCGCCGCAGCGCCGACGATGACATCGGATGCCAACTGCGGCCACGTCGACAGCGATCGGTCGATCTCGATGAGCGACGCGGCGGTGCGGGGCGAGATGTGCTCGGCTTCGTCGTAACGCAGCATGTGCGGGAGCTTCTCGCGGGTGCTCATGCCGGCCACTTGCTCGATATCGAGCTGATCCAGCAGCCCGTGCATGACCGGGCGCCCAGGGTTTTGATCGAAGCGTTCGACGTCGACCCGCCCCCGGTCGCTGGTCGCCATCAACACGGGGATTCGCCTGTCACGGGCCGCCATCCGCAGGGCGATCTTCATGTCGAGCGAATCGCACTCCTCGATGACGATGTCCAGTCCGTCCAGAAAGGCATCGATGGTGTCCGCGGTGATCCCGGCATCGAACACGTCCACCGCCAGGTAGGGATCGAGCTCGGCGATCCTGCGCGCCGCGACCTGAGCTTTGTTCAATCCGAGGTCGAATACGGTGGCCGGCACCCGATTCAGATTCGACAGTTCCAAGTGATCGAAATCCGCCAGCCGCAGGCGGCCACACAAGCCCTGAACCGCCAAGGTATGCGCGATGACATGGCCGACGCTCAGACCGGCGACGCCGATCGTCAGTGAGCTGAGTTTGGTCTGTTCCGCCGCGGTGATGTTGTTTCTGTTGCGATCAAGTCGTAGCGCCCGAAACCCGCGCGGCCCCAGCACCGCAACGGCGGCGCGCCGCCACGGGTAGTACGCCCACCGGGCCCCTTCGTCGAGCAGCGTCGAATCCGGCGGTGGGCGCAGGCCGCGCAGATTGGCCAGTTGCGCGTCGAGCCGGTCGACGATCTCGACGGTGGGATCGGCTCGCAGCCGCTCCAGTATCAGACGGTCGCCGGGTTCATCGATGTCGAGAATCTGCGCGCTGTACGCGGTTACCGTGCGCTCGTCCATGGTGTTTCGTGTATAGCACCTGACCGGCGCGTCGGCCGCGGTAACGCGGCGGTTGGCCGCTCGTCAAGCGGTCACGCCCTCGTCCCGCGACTCCGTGTCCTCGAGGAACTGCCCGCGCCGAATCAGGCTCGTGACCGCGGCGTCCCAGCGTCGCAGCTGTGGCTCGCTGAAGAACGCCTCACCCAGATAGAGCTCGATATAGGGATGCAGAATGATCGCGCCGATGCGCAGGATGAGCGGATTGAGCGCCCCCCAGTCGGGATCGAGGTCTCCTCGCAGCTTGCCCTGCTGCCCGAATTGTTCGCCCTGGCCCGCGCTGATACCCACCAGCCCGGTGAAGATGACCGAACCCAGTGCGCCGCCCTCGGCGAGCGCACGCCCGAGATAGGTCATCACATCGGGACGTTCGACCATCAGTGCGGTCAGCCGGCGCCCCGCCTCGTTGAGGCTGTCGGCGGCCGGCTCGGACGGCGTATCGGCTGCCAATGCCTCGCTCACCGTCTGCAGGACGTACTGATCGACGGCGGCGCTCAGCGCGGCCTTGGTGCGAAAGTGGTGCTGTATCAGCCCAATCGACACGTCCGCGGTTTCGGCGACCGCGCGCAGCGTCGTGGCGGCGATGCCGCGAACGGCAAAGCAGCTCAGCGCGGCGTCGCGAATGCGCTCCTTGAGCGACGGCTCCGCTGGCGGGGGCGGGTCATAAGGAAACAGCCGGGTGGGTCCCACGGCCGGACAATACACCCGTATCGCATCCCGGTACGAAGGTATCGGACCACCATATCCGCGCATCGTCACCGCGCCTGCGTTCCGCCCGACCATGGGCGCGGCCACCCGCCTGCCCTCGTCGACGAACGGCGTTCCCGCGCACCAGGTCCCGCGACCCTACTGCGACCGCCGCTCGAGGTAGCGAACCATCTGTTCCCAGTACACCAGCGTCAACGTCATCTGCAGGGCCACGGCGATCAGCGCCGGTCGCAGCCGACGCCGGCGTGCGGCCAGCGCCGCGCCCACCGCGGCCGCCGACGACGCCACGCTGACCACCATCGCCGCGTCGCGGGGCCGGCGGGTGATCCACAGCTCCTCGCCCAGCATCGCCCGCGTCGACCAGGCGTGCTGTTGCGCCGGCTTGCCGAACACCACCGGATTCACCGCCAGCCACAACGTAATCCAGGCCGCATGGCGCCATCGTCGCGTCCATATCGGGACCAGGATCAGCGGCGTGCTCGCCCACCGGGTCCATGCGCTCAGCGGATGGCAGTGCCGCGCGAACACCGCACGCCGCACGCGCGCAACCGGATACACCGGCGCTATCGCTTGGAATGTTCGGCCGGAACGACCACCGGGGCGCCGGCGCCCGGCGCGGATGCGGCGGGCAACGGGGTGCGCGGAATTCCCGGCGTGCCCAGCTCCCCGGCCAGCCAGGGCAGCGAGGCCGCGAACACCCGGTCCGCGAACGGCCAGTCGTGCTTGCCGGGCTGCGGAACCACCGCACAGTCGATTCCGTTGGAGCGGCCGATCGCGCACAGCGAATAGGCGGCCGCCGTCTGATTGCCGGGATTGGCGGCCGCCTCGCGTCCGGCGAGGCGGATGGCGCCGCTGTCGGCCAGCTGCAGGTCGCGGCGCGGCGGCGGGCCGTCGGACGAGATCGCGAACCAGCCGGCCACGTCGCGGTATGGCCCATGCCGGGTGATCACCGTGGTCGGGTCGAAAGCCGCCCAGGCGTCGGCGTTTCCGCCGAACAGCCTGGCGATGGTCTGGGCCTTGCTGCCGGCGTTGGGGAAGAAGTCACCGGCGACGTCGACGAACGCGCTGAACAGCTCGGGGTGCATGACGGTCAGGTCGACGGCGCAGGTGCCGCCCATCGACCAGCCCGCGACGCCCCAGTTGGACCGGTGCTGGCTGACCCCGAAGGTCGAAATCATGAACGGCACAACGTCTTTCGTTAGGTGATCGGCGGCGTTGCCCCGAACCCCGTTGACGCATTCGGTGTCGTTGTTGAACGCGCCGCCGGAATCGACGAACACCAGCACCGGCGCCTTGCCGTCGTGTGCGGCCGCGAAGTCGTCGATCGTCTTGACCGCGTTGCCCGCCCTGGTCCAGTCGGCGGGTGTGTTGAATTGCCCGCCGATCATCATCACCGCCGGCAACGCCGGCGGCGGGGTGGTCGCGAACCATTCGGGCGGCAGGTAGACCAGCTCGCCGCGGTGTTTGAAGTGCGACCCGTCGGACGGGATCGCCACCGGCACCACGGTGCCGTGCGGCGGCCGGATTCGGCTGGCGGCCATCGCGGTAACGGTGGCCTGATCGGTCTGATCGGGCAGCGGCCCCGAGGTCAGCTGGCTCCACGCCGACTGCACGGTGGGGAAGTAGCCGACCCACAGGTTGAGCACCAGCGCCGCGCTGAGCAAGCACAACGGTACGGCCAGCACCGCGGCGCCGCGCCGCCAGCGGCGCGCGGTGCGCCAGCCCAGCACCAGCACGGCCGCCGCCATGCCGGTCAGGGCGATCCACAGCCACAGCGCCGCCGGTGCGGGGTCGTCGGAGAGCCCGCGGTCGACGATGTACCAGTGCGTCAGGTAGGCGGCGACCCCGCCGGCCAGCGCGGCGGCCGGCAGCCACACGGTGCGCCAGCGGCGCGACCGCCAGCCGACCGCCAGGAGCAGCACAATCGCGGCGAGCACCTGGATCGTCGCCGGCACCCAGCCATGCATCAGCGAGGTGTGGCTACTTGCCAGGACCTGCGCCGCGGCGCTGTCCGTCGGGGCTGTCACGTGAGTCATTGTGATCTAAAGTTAATCGGCCTGGAACAAATTCACCGAATGTTC